>JAWWBV010000245.1:0-4646 GCA_033720795.1 Halomonas sp.
AGCCGCGACTTGAGCTCGCCCTGGCGCCCCAGGCGCTCGGTGAGCTCCTCCTTGCGCGCCGGGTCGGTATAGAGCTCGGCCTCGCCGAGCCCCTCCTCGACCCCGGCGAGCTCGGCCTGGACCTTCTCCATGGCCTGCTCCGCCCGGTCGCGGTCACGCTTGAGCGGGCGCAGCTTCTCGCGCAGCTCCGCCGCCGCCCGGCGCGTCGCCTTGCGATCCTCCCGGGGCGCGCTCCCCGCCTCCTGGCGCTCGGCCTTGTCGGCCCGGGCCTCGCGGCGCTCGTCCTCCAGGCGGCTCTTGAGCCAGGCCCGGTAGTCCTCCAGGTCGCCGTCGAAGGGGGTAACGCCGTGATCGGCCACTCGCCAGAATTCGTCCACGGTGGCGCGCAGCAGGTGGCGGTCGTGGGAGACGATGATCACCGTGCCCTCGAAGCTCGCCAGCGCCTCGGTCAGCGCCTCGCGCATCTCCAGATCCAGGTGGTTGGTGGGCTCGTCGAGCAGCAGCAGGTTGGGCTTCTGCCAGGCCACCAGGGCGAGCGCCAGGCGCGCCTTCTCGCCGCCGGAGAAGCGGCCCACCTCGGCGAAGACGTCGTCGCCGTGGAAGCCGAAGCCGCCCAGGAACTTGCGGATGTCCAGGTCCGCCGCGGTGGGCGAGAGGCGCTGCACGTGCTGGAACGGCGTCGAGGCGAGGTCCAGCCCCTCCAGCTGGTGCTGGGCGAAGTAGCCGATCGCCAGGTGCTCGCCGGGCACCCGCCGGCCGGCCAGCAGCGGCAGGTCGCCGGTCAGCGACTTGATCAGGGTCGACTTGCCGGCCCCGTTGGGGCCCAGCAGGCCGATGCGCTGCCCCGGCAGCAGGGTCACCCTGACGTCGTCGAGCTGCGTCGTCGCCTGGCCGTCGGCGTGACGGTAGCCGAGCCGCGCCTCGTCGAGCACCAACAGCGGGTGGGAGCTCTTGTCGGCCGAGGGGATGGTGAAGTGGAAGGGCGAGTCGGCATGGGCCACGGCGATGTCGCCCATGCGCTCGAGCATCTTCAGGCGGCTCTGGGCGGCACGCGCCTTGGTCGCCTTGGCGCGAAAGCGCGCCACGAAGCGCTCGATCTCCTCGCGGCGGGCCTGCTGCTTGGCCGCCTCGGCCTGCTGCAGGGCCAGCTTCTCGGCGCGGGTGCGCTCGAAGGTGGTGTAGTTGCCGCGATACAGAACCAGCGACTGGCGATCGAAGTGCACGATGTGGTCGCACACGGCGTCGAGGAAGTCGCGGTCGTGAGAGATCAGCAGCAGGGTGCCGGGATAGCGGGCGAGCCACTGCTCGAGCCACAGCAGGGCGTCCAGGTCCAGGTGGTTGGTGGGCTCGTCGAGCAGCAGCAGGTCGGAGGGCTTGAACAGGGTGCGCGCCAGGTTGACGCGCATGCGCCAGCCGCCGGAGAAGGCCGACAGCGGCCGCGCCAGGTCGGCCTGGACGAAGCCCAGCCCCACCAGCAGCTGGGCGGCGCGGGCCGGGGCGCTGTAGCCGTCCAGCGCCTCGATGGCGCCGTGCAGCTCGGCCTCGCGGTGGGCCTCGCCCTGCTGGCGGGCCCGTTCGAGGGCCGCCTCGGTGCGCCGCAGCTCGCGGTCGCCGTCGAGCACGTAGTCGACGATGGAGCGCTCCAGGGCCTCCACCTCCTGGTCCATATGGGCGATGCGCTGCCCGCCGCTCATCTCGACCTCGCCCTTGTCCGGGGCCAGCTCGCCGAGCAGCAGCTTGAACAGGCTGGACTTGCCCGCGCCGTTGGGCCCGACGATCCCCGCCTTGTGGCCGGCATGCAGGGTCAGGTCGGCCCCCTCCAGCAGGGTCTGGGTGCCGCGTTGCAGGGAAACTTGGCGCAGTGCGATCATGCAGGCTCCACTCGGCAGTCGGTGAGGCCGCCGCCCAGGGGCGACAGCGTGTCATGACCCACGATTCTACCCAATTGCCCGACGCTCTGCGGGCCCGTCTGCGCCGCGACCCGCTCTGGGAGTTCGCGCTGGCCCTCTATGGGCGCGACGGGGTCGAGGAGGCCTGCCTGACGCTGCAGGACGAGGCCGGCCTCGATGTCTGCGAGTTGCTCTGGCACTGCTGGCTGTATCGCCACGGCCTGACGTCGGAGGCCGACCCCGACACGGTGCGCCATTGGCAGCGCGACGTCACGGCGCCGCTGCGCCGCCTGCGCCGGGCCCTCAAGGCCGAGGCGCGGCAGGACACGGGCGTCGCCGAGCTGCGCCAGACGCTCAAGCAGGCCGAGCTCCAGGCCGAGCGCCAGGCGCTCTCTCGCCTGCAGCGTCAGGCGCTGAAGGGATGCGGCATCCGCCCTTTAGCCACGCCACTTCCCGACCCGCTGGGGCTCCTCGCCGATCGCCTTCGGCTTCACGACGCCCCACATCTCAGCAAACTTAAGATGCTAATAAGCCAGCTTGACCCCTCATAGCCGCCACGCTAGCCTGAAATTCAGTCGCGTGAATGCCAAGTTCACCAGACACCCGCCGATGGATCATCCCATCACGGGTCAAACCTGTAGAGGGATCACAAGAATGAAGCCACAGAAGCTGTTGACGAGCGCCGGCATCGGCGCCCTGATGATTGGCATGTCCACCGCCGCCGTCGCCGATAACTGGCGCTATGCCCACGAGGAGTACGAGGGCGACGTCCAGGACGTCTTCGCGGTCGCCTTCAAGGACTACATCGAGGCCAACTCCGATCACACCCTGCAGATCTATCGCTTCGGTGAGCTCGGTGAGTCCGACGACATCATGGAGCAGACCCAGAACGGCATCCTGCAGTTCGTCAACCAGTCTCCCGGCTTCACCGGCGCGCTGATCCCCGAGGCACAGATCTTCTTCATTCCCTACCTGATGCCCACCGACATGGATCAGGTGCTCGAGTTCTTCGACGAGAGCAAGGCCATCAACGAGATGTTCCCGGAGCTCTACGCCGAGCAGGGCCTCGAGCTGCTGAAGATGTACCCGGAAGGCGAGATGGTGGTCACCGCCGATGAGCCGATCACCTCGCCGGCGGACTTCGAGAACAAGAAGATCCGCACCATGACCAACCCGCTGCTGGCCGAGACCTACAGCGCCTTCGGCGCGACGCCGACGCCGCTGCCCTGGGGTGAGGTCTACGGCGGCCTGCAGACCGGCATCATCGACGGCCAGGAAAACCCGATCTTCTGGATCGAGTCCGGCGGTCTCTACGAGGTGTCGCCGCACCTGACCTTCACCAGCCACGGCTGGTTCACCACCGCGATGATGGCCAACCAGGACTTCTTCGAGGACCTCTCCGACGAGGACAAGGAGCTGGTGCGCGCCGCCTCCGACGCGGCCTATGATCACACCATCGAGCATATCCAGGGCCTGGCCGAAGAGTCGCTGAAGAAGATCCAGGCGGCTTCCGACGAAGTCACCGTGACGCGTCTCGACGATGAGCAGATCCAGGCCTTCAAGGAGCGTGCGCCCCAGGTCGAGGAAGAGTTCATCGACATGACCGGCGAGCGCGGCAAGGAACTGCTCGAGCAGTTCAAGGCCGACCTCGAGGCCGTGAAGGACGACGCGGAGTAAGCGCGACCGACGTCGCCCTACCAGGGGGGTGGCCTGCCCGGGCCGCCCCCCTGCTGTTTCTGGACAGGGAACGTCCGGGCAGGCGCGAGCGTGCACAAAGCGTTGAGGTCTCGGGTCTCGACGCCCGATCGCGACGCGTATGCTGACCCTGAGAGAAACCCCGATTTTCCCGCATCGCATGCTGAAAGGGAGCGCGGACATGACCGAAGAGTCCGAAAAGCATTACCGCTCGGGATTGCCGGGCTTTCTGGGTACCATCGATACCTTCATCAGCAAGCTCGAGGCGGTCATCCTGGCGCTCGGCGTACTGCTGATGGCCTTCAACACCATCGCCAACGTCATCGCCCGCTTCGTGTTCGGCGACAGCATCTACTTCTCCGGCGAGATCAACCGCATCCTGATCATCATGATCACCTTCGCCGGCATCGGCTATGCCGCCCGACACGGCCGTCATATCCGCATGTCGGCCATCTACGATGCCCTGCCCGTCGGCGGTCGCAAGGCGCTGATGATCTTCATTTCGCTGATCACCTCGCTGGTGATGTTCTTCCTGCTCTACTACTCGGTCATCTATATCCTGGATCTCTACGACAAGGGCAGGATCCTGCCGGCGCTGGGCTTCCCGATCTGGATCATCTACGTCTGGGCACCCCTCGGCTTCCTGATCACCGGCATCCAGTACCTGCTCACCGCGATCAAGAACCTGACGTCGCGAGACGTCTACCTGTCGACCGGCGTGCTCGACGGCTACAAGGATACGGAATCGGAAGTCTGACGGAGGGCAGAAAGCCCGGGGGAACGCACGATGACGACAATAATGGTTACCACCATGATCGCCCTGCTGCTGCTGGGCTTTCCCATGATGATCCCGCTGATCACCGCGGCGGTCATCGGCTTCTTCATGATGTTCAATGGCCTGGGCCAGATGGAAACCCTGATCCAGCAGATGATGGCGGGCATTCGGCCGGCCTCGCTGATCGCGGTGCCGATGTTCATCCTCGCCGCGGACATCATGACGCGGGGGCAGTCGGCCGACCGCCTGATCAACATGGTGATGTCCTTCATCGGCCACGTGAAGGG
>JAWWBV010000246.1:0-4629 GCA_033720795.1 Halomonas sp.
AGAGCACGAAGAGCGTGGTCTCGGGGTTGAGCCTCGACAGGTAGTCGGCCAGCTGGGAGCCGTCCATGGTGGAGGCGAAGTGCACGTCGACGGCGTGCACGTCCCGGGGCCGGTAGTCGGCCAGGGCATGGGTCACCATCAGTGGCCCCAGGTCGGAGCCGCCGACGCCGAGGTTGACCACGTCGCGGATCGCCTTGCCGGTGGCGCCCCGCCACTGCCCGGCATGGAAACGCTCGACCATGGTCGCCATGCGATCCAGGGTGGCGTGCACCGAGGGCACCAGGTCTTCGCCCTCCACCACCAGGCTCGCCTCGGCCGGCAGCCGCAGGGCGGTGTGCAGGGCCGGACGATCCTCGCTGCGGTTGACCCGCTCGCCTTCGAGCAGGGCGCGGATCGCCTCGGGGACCTTGGCCTGCCGGGCGAGGTCGAGCAGCTTGGTCAGGGTCTCGGCGTCCCAGCGCTGCTTGGACAGATCCAGGGTCAGGCCCGCCGCCTGGCGGGTGAAGGCGGCGTGGCGACCCGACTCGCCGGCGAAGAGCTCGCTCAGATGCGTGGTGCGCATCCCCTTGGCATGTTCGGCCAGGGCCTGCCAGGCGGCCCCCTGATCGATGGTCGGCTCTATCATGAGATTCTCCTGAACGTCCTGTCGTGCAGCCGACGTGGGCGAGGCGTAGAATGGCGCCTCTTCTCCCACCATATTCGGCCTGTTCCATGAGTGACGCATCTTACCGCGACGCGATCTTTTCGACACCTCTGGACCGGGTGGCGCGCTTCTCGTTCGACGAGCGGGTCGTCGCCTGCTTTCCCGACATGATCCGTCGTTCGGTGCCGGGCTACGGCCAGATTCTCGGCATGCTGGGCCTGATTGCCTCCCGTCACCTGCGCCACGGCGCCCGGGTCTACGACCTCGGCTGCTCGCTGGGCGCGGCGGGCCTGGCACTCGCCGGCACCCTGGGGCCGGACGCCTTCCGCTATACCGGGGTGGATCTCTCCCCGGCCATGGTCGCCCGTGCCCGGGAGACGCTGGCCGCAGAGTGCCCCGATCACGCCATGGAGGTGCTCGAGGGCGATATCCGCCACCTGGACTACACCCCCGCCGGCATGATCGTGCTCAACTTCACCCTGCAGTTCCTCGCCCCGGAGGATCGCGACGCGGTGATCGCCCGCCTCTATGAGGCCCTGGAGCCCGGCGGCGTGCTGGTGCTCTCGGAGAAGATCCAGGCCGCCGACGAGCAGGAGAACGCCTGGCTGGTGGAGCGCTACCACGACTTCAAGCGCGCCAACGGCTACAGCGAGATGGAGATCAGCCAGAAGCGTACGGCGCTGGAGAACGTGCTGGTGCCGGACACCCTGGCGGGGCATCACGCCCGCCTGGCCCGGGCCGGCTTCCCGCGCAGCCAGACCTGGTTCCAGTTCCTCAACTTCGCCTCCCTGATCGCCTTCAAGGACTGCCGCTAACAAGGAGCCCCCGTGCCGATCGCGCCGGAACACCGAGACCTCTACCGCGCCTTCCTCGACCAGGGCCTCGACGGCTGGCTGGCCCGACTGCCCGACCAGCTGGCTCGGGGACTCGACCGCCAGCGATTCGGCGACCTGCCGGCCTGGGAGAAGGCCGTGGCCAAGCTGCCCGCGCTCCCCGAGGCCCGCGAGGTGCGCCTGGACGCCGATACGGTGACGGTCGAGGCGAGCCTCGACGCCAGCCAGCGTCGCCAGGCCGAGAACCTGCTGAGAAAGCTGATGCCCTGGCGCAAGGGGCCCTTTTGTCTCGGCGGGGTGCAGATCGACACCGAGTGGCGCTCGGACTGGAAGTGGCAGCGGGTGGTCCCTCACCTGGCGCCGCTCGCCGGCCGCCGGGTGCTCGATGTGGGCGGCGGCAGCGGCTATCACGCCTGGCGAATGGCCGGGGCCGGGGCCGCCTTCGTGCTGGTGATCGATCCCTCACCGCGCTTCTTCTGGCAGTTCCGGGCGGTGCGCCACTTCGTCGGCGACGCCGACGATCACCGCACCCACTTCCTGCCGGTGGGCATCGAGGAGGTGCCCGAGCGGCTCGCCTTCTTCGACACGGTGTTCTCCATGGGCGTGCTCTATCACCGCCCCTCGCCGCTGGAGCACCTCCTGCAGTTGAAGGAAGCGCTGCGCCCGGGCGGCGAGCTGGTGCTGGAGACCCTGGTGGTCGAGGGCGACGCCACCACGGTGCTGCTCCCCGGGGAGCGCTACGCCGCCATGCCCAACGTCTACTTCCTGCCCTCTTCCGCCGCGCTCTGCCAGTGGCTCGAGCGCTGCGGGTTCGAGAACGTACGGGTGGTGGACGAGGCGGTGACCACCACCGACGAGCAGCGCGCCACCGACTGGATGACCTTCCAGTCGCTGGCCGACTTCCTCGCCCCCGACGACCCGACCCGCACTCGCGAGGGCTACCCCGCCCCGCGTCGCGCGGTGATCATCGCCGACCGGCCGGCTTGATCCGCCCCGCCGACACGAGCCGCTCGACGACGCGCTCCGCCATGCCGGCACAGCGCGCGCCATCGAAGGGAAACACCTCGCCGAAGCCCCCCTTGATCTTCGCTTCCAGACGAGCGCGCAGCTTGCGGCGCGCCCGAAACAGGCGTGTCTTGATGGTCGCGGGGTTGATGCCCAGATCCCGGGCGATGGCGAAGACGCCCATGCCCTCGACCTCATGCATCACGAACGGCAGCCGGAACTCCGGCGCCAGTTCGTCGAGCGCCTCCTCCAGCAGGCGACGAAACTCGCGGCGACCCAGCCCCGCCTCGAGGGCGTCGGGGTCGATACCGGGAAAGATCACCACGGTGTCATCGGTATCACTCTCATCCACGGTATCGTACTCCTCCAGCGGATGCCGACGACGCCACTGCATCCTGGCCTGGTTGATGACGATGCGGGTCAGCCAGGTGGAGAAACGCGCCGTGCCACGAAAGGTATCGAGCCGTGTGAAGGCCGCCATATAGGCCTCCTGCACCGCCTCCTCCGCGGCGGCGTCGCTGTCCAGCAGGCCACGCGCGACGCGAAATAGCCGCGGGTTGAAGCGTCGCACCAGCTCGCGCACCGCCGCCTCGTCGCCACGCCGTGCCCGGGCGACCAGTTCGCCTTCCGCCTCACCGGAAAGCGCCGGCGCCAGCTGTGCGGACGACTCCCGACCGCGTACACGATGTGTCATGCAGCCTCCTTCGGCATCACCCGGCCGTGTGCAAGAATCTTCTCTACCGACGGCAGCGCCGCCAGTGCCGCGGCGGCGGCGTGAGTCGGCTCGACGACCTCCCCCTGCCAGCCTGGCGTCTCCGGGGTACCCACCACGATGCGCCCTACCATGCCCGCCTGCTCATGGGGCAGGCAGTAGTAGTCATAGACCCCCGGGGCGTCCAGCACCACCTCGAAGGCGTCACCCGGCATCAGGAACCCGCTGTGAAACGGCATGGCCGCATCGGGAACCCGCTGCGGCCGCTCGAAGTTCGCCGGATGATAGGCCGTCGCCGTATGGCTGTTGCCCGGATCACGGTTGACGAAGCGCACGGGCGTCGATGGCGCCACCGCGATCCCCAGTGGCGTGAACCACACCCGCTCGCCGCGCGCCGTGCCGCGCATGGCGATCTCGACCTCGGGAGCCGGCCGAGCGATGGCCAGGGGCCGCACGGCCAGAGCGGCGAGGCCGCCGCTCATGGCCAGGAACCGGCGTCGAGACAGGCTCATGGCGACAGCCTCGCCTTCGCCTCGCTATCGTGAAACAGCACGACATGGGCATGGGGCTCATCCACGCCGGGGTGGCCGGCGTTATAGTAGATATCCACCGACTCGGCATCACGCCGGCCCACCGCCATATCATTGAAGGCCGCGCCTTCCTCCAGCGCCGCCAGGGGCGTCATATAGACGGTCGCCGACAGCTGCCCCTCGCGATCATAGGCCAGGAAGGGGCCGGCCGGCAGGGTATCGGGGTCGACGAAGAGCGTGCCGAGCCCGGGGATAAACTCCGGTAGCGGCAAGGCATCGCTGACCTTGACGAAGGGCGCCGCGGGAGGCGCCTGGCGCAACGCTTCCTCATCATGGGCCAGTGCCTGCGAGGAGAGGCCGCCCAGCAGCCCGGCCACGCCCAGTCCGATTGTCAGTTTCTTGAAGGTATTCATGGTGACTCCTCCCCTCCAGGGGGTTGACGATGCGCGCCAGCGGCGCATCTACCCGTTGGTTGCAGCGGCGCCACTCAAGGTTTCCACCCTCTCGGATTTAAAGTGGGCCCTGACCTCTGCGGTGAACTGGGACGGGGGCCAGACACGCAAAAGCCGCTCCGATGAGCGGCTTTTGCGTTGTTGGCCGGCCTCGCCTCGCCCGCCTCCAGTACCTCGCAGGCCCCGCCTTCAGCGCCGCAGGATCACCAGCCAGCGCCCCAGGTTGAGGATGCTGGCCAGCGACGCCGCCACGTAGGTGAAGGCGCAGGCGGTGAGCACGTGGCGGGCGCCGGGCAGGTCGCGGGCCGGGATGTACTCGGCGAGCAGCGGCAGGGCCCGCCCGAAGCTGGCATCGAACTCCACCGGCAGGGTCACCAGGTGCACCAGCGCCGCGGTGCCGAAGCTCGCCACCGCCAGGGCCACCACGACGACCAGGCCGCCGGGCAGGCGCGTC
>JAWWBV010000247.1:0-4623 GCA_033720795.1 Halomonas sp.
CGGCTTCCGGGTCGCCATGGGCGGCGCCCAGGCCTACTACGGCGTGACGCCCGACCTGACCTGCCTGGGCAAGATCGTCGGTGGCGGCATGCCGGTGGGGGCCTTCGGTGGGCGTCGCGAGATCATGGAGGTCGTCTCGCCACTGGGGCCGGTCTATCAGGCCGGCACCCTCTCGGGCAATCCGCTGGCCATGTCGGCGGGCATCGCCCTGCTCAACAAGCTCAAGGCGCCCGGCTTCCACGATGCCCTGGCGCAGCGGGTCGAGACGCTCTGTCAGGGCCTCGAGGCGCGTGCCGCAGCGGCGGGTATCGACATGATCACCCAGCGCGCCGGCGGCATGTTCGGTCTCTTCTTCACCGGTCAGAGCCGGGTCGACAACTTCGCCCAGGCCACCGCCTGCGACGGCGACGCCTTCCGTCGCTTCTTCACCGCGATGCTCGACGAGGGGGTCTACCTGGCGCCGTCGGCCTTCGAGGCCGGCTTCATGTCCAGCGCCCATGCCCCGGAAGACATCCAGCTGACCCTGGATGCCGCCGAGCGCGCGTTTGCGACGATGCAGCGTCGCTGATCCCCCCTCACCGACCGGGAGACCCGAGATGGGCCAGAGAGATGCGCAACACCAGGCGGCATGCGAGGACGCCCTGTCGCTGGAGGCACTGATCGATCGACTGGTGGCCTTTCACGGTCGCGACAGTGTGGCGTCCCTTTCCGAGAAGGCTGGCCTGGTGGCCTTCCAGGCGCGCATCGAGGGTGAGGTGGCGGCCCTCGAGCCGCTGCTGATCGCCGAGGAGGATCGGCATCGTCTCGCCTCGCTTCGCCAGTGGCTCGACCAGGACGTGCAGCGCCTGGCCTGGGTCTTCCTCAAGCGCCGCGATCGACTGCTGTCGGCCAGCTGGGCCGTCGCGCATCCCGATAGCCGGCTCTGCGATGAAGGCCGGGTGCTGCTCGCCAATGCCATCGGCCGGGACCTGCGGGGGCCCGGCGCCGACGGTGTCGCCGATCCGGGCAGCGACCTGGCCGCGCTGCTGGTCGGGCTGGACGCGCGGGGCGAGGCCGGCCTGGCACGTCAGGCGCTGGATCGTTACCTGCGCCTGTCCGGCGACTACGGCGTGGCACGGCTGCTCTCGGTGTTTCGCGTCGTCGAGGCCCTCGCCGGTGCACGTCGTGCGCTGGCGCGCCGACGCGCGGCGGGAGAGGACACCGAGCGTCCGGCGCTGCTGGCCGAGACCATGCGGGCCTGCCACGAGTACCTGACCCTGGCCGAGGCCTATGCCGAGTTCCGCTTTCCGCCGCTGGTGATCGGCATCGGCGTCTCCGGCAGCGGCAAGAGTCGCTTCACGCGCACCCTGGTGTCACGCCTGGGCGCCGTACGGATCTGCTCCGACGTGGAGCGGCGTCGCGTTCACGGCCTCGATCCACAGGCGCCGTTGGTATCACCGGCTGTGGATATCTTCAGCCGTGAGGCCACCGCCCGGACCTACCGTCGAATGGCCGAATGCGCCGGCAGGCTGCTGGAGGCCGGTTTCCCGGCCTGTGTCGATGGCACCTTCCTGAAGCGCGAGCAGCGTGACCTGCTGCGTCAGGAGGCCGAGGCACGTGGCCTGCCGGTGCTGCTGGTCAGCTTCGAGGCCGATGAGGCCACCCTGCGTCGACGCATCGAGAAGCGCGCCGGACGCCAGGGCGTCGAGGCGCGGGAGAGCCTGTCGATCCTGGAGGCCCAGCAGGCCGGCTTCGAGGCGATCGGTGACGAGGAGCGGCTGCACCTGCTGCGCCTGGATACCACCGCCGACAATGCCGCCGAGACCCTCGCGGGGCTCATTCAGGAACATGTGCGACTGATCTGAAAGGGGGCGAGGCGATCTGATCCGAGGCGATCCGGGCGGACGCGAGAGGGTAAGGCGGGTCGTTCGGGACTGATCGATCAGGAATGGGCAGAGGAGACGTTTGTTGGCGGGTTGTTCCGCTGGCGCCGTCCGACCAGCGGAGGCGGGGCGCCGAGGTTCTGGCGCGCCCAGTTCACCGCCTGCAGGCGGTTATGGACATTGATCTTGCGAAAGATGTTGTAGAGGTGGGACTTGACGGTATGCTCGCTGACGAAGAGCTGATCGGCGATCTCGATGTTGGAGGCGCCCGTGCCGAGCATGGCGATGATCTCCAGTTCTCGGTGTGTCAGACCGCAGACCGGCCGATAGGAGTTGAGCTGCTGTCGACGGAAGAACTGGATCATCCGGGTCATCAGCGAGCGAGACATCCACAGGTTGCCCTCTAGCAGGATGGTCAGCCCCTTGCAGATCATCTCCAGCGAATCACTGCGATAGAACACGCCCTGCAGGTTCATGGCCGAGAGGATCTCGACGGCATGCTCCTCGTCACGAAGGTTGAAGGCGGCCAGGGACATGTCGTCGGCCTCGGCGGCCCTGACGTGCCACTGCTGCATGGTGGCCTCATCGATATGGTCCGCATCGAGCAGGACCACGGTCGGCGAAGCCTCCCTGCCCTTCCACTCTGCCGCGGGGGCAACGACCGAGACCTGACAGTCCAGCTGCTGGTGCAGGTAGTCGATGAAGAGTTGTGACTGAGGGTTGTTGGCGGTGACCAGCAACACCAGGCGTTGCCCCTGCTCCATGTTCCCGATCCCCTTAGTACGTGCGATGATATTTCAGATTCGCAATCACCCGAACGTGCCAGTTTTGCCACACTGGAGTAAGTCTTGGTCAGGATGTAATTTTTAGTTACTAACTTTTGGTTATGTGTATATTCCCCCTGTATTCTTGCTTGCCCGATCACGAGAATTAATGCTTTATAAACAAAGGCTTTTGCCGATTCGCGACCCGCTATCTCTGCCCATCGAGATTCCCCCTTCAAGGAAATTCACCTCCCTGGCTCGTCATTTCTCAACGTATATCTCACTCGAAATAGTGAGAAAACTCATCACCTGGCATGTCATTCGTTTGACGCATGATGCGTGCGTTTCCCAGGGCGAAGCTGGGCTCGTAGAATGGGGGCTCCCTGATGTCATGGAGAGTCGATCATGAGTCCAGCCCAGCTGGTCCTGGCCAGCGGCAACGTGGGCAAGCTGCGCGAGTTTCACCAGCTGCTCGCGCCGCTGGGCATGGAAGTGCGTGCCCAGGCCGATTACGGCGTGGCCGACGTCGAGGAGACCGGCCTGACCTTCGTCGAGAACGCCCTGCTCAAGGCCCGGGAAGCCAGTCGCCTCAGCGGACTGCCCGCCCTGGCCGATGATTCCGGCCTGGAGGTGGATGCCCTGGCGGGGGCGCCCGGCATCTATTCGGCCCGCTATGCTGGCGAGCCCAGGAGCGATGCCCGCAACAACGCCCGGCTCCTCGAGGCCCTGGCCGAGGTGCCGGAGGGGCATCGTCGCGCGCGCTACTGGTGCGTGCTGGTGCTGCTGCGTCATGCCGAGGATCCCGTGCCGCTGATCGTTCAGCGCAGCTGGGAGGGCGAGATCCTGCAGGCGCCGCGCGGCGAGGGCGGCTTCGGCTATGACCCGCTGTTCTGGCTGCCCGACCAGCAGGCCAGCGCCGCCGAGCTCGATGCCGAGCAGAAGAACCGCCTCAGCCATCGGGGCCGCGCCCTGCAGGCGCTGGTGGCCGCCATGGCGCCGGAGCCCGCGCGCTCATGAGCGAGCCGCTGCCGACCCCGACCGGCCTGCCGCCGCTGTCGCTCTATGTGCATGTGCCCTGGTGCGTGCGCAAGTGTCCCTACTGCGACTTCAACTCCCACGGCGTCGGGCGGCGGGCCGCACTGCCGGAGGACGCCTATCTCGCGGCGCTGATCGCCGACCTCGAGGCCGACCTGCCCCTCGCCGCGGGGCGTGAACTGGTCAGCCTCTTCATCGGCGGGGGCACTCCGAGCCTGATGTCGGCCGGCTTCTATGAGCGATTGCTGCAGGCCGTATCGGCTCGCCTGCCGCTGGCCCGGGACATCGAGATCACCCTGGAGGCCAATCCCGGCACCCTGGAGCGTGGGCGTTTCGCCGGTTATCGGGCGGCGGGGATCAACCGCCTGTCGCTCGGCGTGCAAAGCTTTCAGGATGCCCAGCTGTTGGCCCTGGGGCGCATCCATGGCGGGGACGATGCCGCGGCGGCCTTCGACGAGGCGCGCCGGGCGGGCTTCGACAACCTCAACCTCGACCTGATGCACGGCCTGCCTGGCCAGACGCCGGCCCTGGCGCTGGCGGATCTGGAGCAGGCCCTGGCGCTGGGCCCGGAGCACCTCTCCTGGTACCAGCTGACCCTGGAGCCCAACACCGAATTCCACTCCTATCCGCCGGTCCTGCCGGAAGAGGAGGTGCTCTGGGACATCCAGGACGCCGGGCACGCGCGTCTCGAGGCCGCCGGCTTCGCGCGCTACGAGATCTCCGCCTATGCGCGTCCGGACCGGGCCTCGCGTCATAACCTCCACTACTGGCGCTTCGGCGACTACCTGGGCATCGGCGCCGGCGCCCACGGCAAGCTCAGCATGCCGGCCCACCAGGGCCTCGAGATCGAACGGCGCTGGAAATCCCGGCGGCCCGAGGACTACCTGCGCCGCGCCAACGATCCCCGCGGCTTCGTGGCCGGTCGTGGCCTCATCGACGAGCGGGAGCTGCCCCTCGAGTTC
>JAWWBV010000248.1:0-4614 GCA_033720795.1 Halomonas sp.
AGCGGAAGCCGTCGACGCCGAGCTCCAGCCAGAAGCGCAGGTTGTCGAGCTGCGCCTCGCGCACGTCGGGGTGGTGGAAGTTGAGGTCCGGCTGGCTAGGCAGGAAGTTGTGCAGGTAGTACTGGCGGCGCCGGGCATCGAAGGTCCAGGCGCGACCACTGAAGGCCGCCATCCAGTTGTTGGGCGGCGTGCCGTCGGGCTTGGGGTCGGCCCAGACGTACCAGTCGGCCTTGGGATTGGTGCGGTCCTGGCGGCTTTCCTGGAACCAGGCATGCCGGTCGGAGCTGTGCGACAGCACCTGGTCGATGATCACCCGCAGGCCCAGGTCGTGGGCGCGGTCGACCAGTGCGCGAAAGTCGTCGAGGGTGCCGAACATGGGGTCGACATCGCGGTAGTTGGCGACGTCGTAGCCGAAGTCCTTCATCGGCGAGGTAAAGAAGGGCGACAGCCAGATGGCATCGACATTGAGGCTTGCCACGTGCTCGAGTTTTCCAGTAATACCGGCGAGATCGCCGATCCCGTCGCCGTTGGCATCCATGAAGCTGCGCGGGTAGATCTGGTAGATCGTCGCGCCCCGCCACCAGTCGTGCCGCGTGTCCTGGCGCAATTGAGAAAGCGTCATCCTGGGGTTCCTGTCGGTGGGTGCAAGAGTCGGCCCGGCCGCAAGCTTGCCGACCGGGCGATACACATGGCCTTACCAGCCGCGGCGGCCGAGGCGCTCGAGTTCGCGGCCCAGCTGCTGGACGGCGCTGGCCCCGTCGAGATCGCCGGAGAGCACCTGGTGGGTACGGTTGAAGAAGGCGTTGGAGACCCGCGCATAGCTGTCGCCGGTCACCGTGGCGGGACGCGGCACGCCATTGGTCAGGGTCTCGTAGAGCTCGCTCATCGACGGATTGCTGGCCAGCACCTCCTCGTCCTCATAGAGCGCCTCGATGGTGGGGTTCATGCCCATCTGGATGGCATGGGCCTTCTGCTGCTCCCGGGAGGTGATGAAGGCGACCAGGTCGGCGGCCAGCTCGGGATGCTCGGAGTAGCGCGACACGGCGAGGTTCCAGCCGCCCAGGGTGGCCTTGGACTCACCCTCGGGGCCATGGGGCAGCGGCGCCATGCCGATCTTGCCTGCCACCTCGCTGCCCTCGCCGTTGGCCAGTGCCCACACATAGGGCCAGTTGCGCAGGAACAGCGCGTTGCCGGACTGGAAGATCCCGCGGGTCTCCTCCTCGGTGTGGTTCAGCGCGCCTTCCGGCGAAATGGTGCCGACCCAGGAGGCGGCCAGGTCGAGGGCGGCGGCGGCGCGGGGATTGTCGATGGTGACCTCGCCCTGATCGTCGACGATGGTGCCGCCACCGTGGCTCGCCACCCACTCCAGGGCGTTGCAGGTCAGCCCCTCGTAGGCGCGGCCCTGGAAGCTGAAGCCCCAGAAGTCGTCGTTGCCGGCCTCGCGCTCGGCGGCCTGGATCTCCGTGGCGGTCTCGGTCAGCTGCTGCCAGGTCTCCGGCACCTCATGGCCGTACTTCTCCAGCAGGTCCTTGCGGTAGTAGAGCAGGCCGGCGTCGGTGAACCAGGGCATGGCCACCAGGCGGCCCTCGACGGTGTTGTTGTCGACCAGCGCCGGGAAGAAGCCCTCCGTGGCATCCTCCGGCAGGTGCTCGGCGAGGTCCACCAGGTGGTCGTCGAGCATGCCGGGCCAGACGATATCGATCAGCATCACGTCGATGTCGCTGGACTGGCTACCCAACAGCTGCTGGTAGAGAGACAGCTTCTCGGTGGCGCTGTTGGGGGTGGAGACGACCTGCACGCTGTTGCCGGTCTTCTCGGCCCACGCCTGGGCGGCGATCGGGCAGTAGTCGGAGGCGTCGCCGGGGCCGCAGGCGATGGCGATCTCCACCGCCAGGGTATTCTGGGCAGCCAGTGCCGAACCGCCCAGGAGCAGGGAACCGATCAGGGCGCGGTGGTATAGCTTGGGATTGTTGAGGTTCATGGGATTGGACTCCTGAGGTTGTCGTTGCTGTTGTCGTTGTAAGAGGGCGGTGGGGTTACCACCTGCCGTGCAGACCCGAGGCACGGGCTCAGGGGTGCCAGATCGCTTGTCCTGCGCTATCCGGACAGCGGGCGATGGCGATGCCATAGGCCGGCAGCCGCAGCGTGCCACCCTGCCAGCTGCCGTTGACCATCGACGGTGCGTCGTCGAGGGCGTGGGCCTCCCGGGGAGCCGCGAACTCGCGAGGCTCGCCGGCGAAGTTCAGCGCCACCAGCAGGCGCTCGCCCCGATGGCGACGCTCGAGACAGATGACGTCATCGCGCAGCGGGTGATAGCGGATCTCGCCCTCGACCAGCGCCGGCTGCCGACGGCGGAAGGCCAGGAAGGCGCGAGTGGCGTTGAGCAGCGAGTCCGGCTCCCGCGCCTGCCGGTCCACTGCCAGGCCCAGGTGCGCATCGGGCACCGGCAGCCAGGGCGTTCCCGTGGAGAAGCCACCGTGGGGGGCGTCGGCCTGCCAGGGCATGGGGGTGCGACAGCCATCGCGTCCCTTGTAGGAGGGCCAGAAGGTGATGCCGGCGGGGTCGACCAGCTGATCGAAGGTCAGTTCGGCCTCGCTCAGGCCCAACTCCTCGCCCTGGTAGAGGCAGACGCTGCCGCGCTGGGTGAGCAGGAAGGCCAGGTAGAGGCGCAGCCTGGCGGCATCGCCCTCGGCGCCCCAGCGGGTGGCCAGCCGGGTGATATCGTGGTTGCCCAGCGCCCAGCAGGGCCAGCCGTCGCCGATGCGCGCCTCCATCTCCTCCAGCGGTGCGAGCAGGTGCCGAGGGTCGGCATTGTCGGTCAGGAGGTTGAAGGAGTAGCACATGTGCAGGCGGTTACCGCCCTGGGTGTACTCGGCCATCACCCCCAGCGAGTCGTCGTCGCCGACCTCGCCGATGCTGGTGGTGCCGGGGTACTCGTCGAGCAGGGCGCGCAGCCGCTCGAGGAAGGCCAGGTTCTCCGGCTGGGTCTTGTCGTGGAGGTGTCGCTGGTAGCCGTAGGGGTTGTCGGGGCGCACCCCGATGAAGCCCTCGGCGATCTCCTCGCGGGGCGGGTTGTCCCTGAGCTCGCCGTGGGTGCAGAAGTTCACCGCATCCAGGCGGAAGCCGTCGACGCCGCGCTCCAGCCAGAAGCGCACCTCGCCGAGGATCGCCTCCACCACCGCGGGGTTGCGGAAGTTGAGGTCCGGCTGCTCGACCAGGAAGTTGTGCAGGTAGTACTGGCAGCGCCGGGTGTCCCACTGCCAGGCACTGCCGCCGAAGATCGCCTGCCAGTTGGTGGGTGGGGCACCGTCGGGCCGGGGATCGGCCCACACGTACCAGTCGGCCTTGGGGTTGTCGCGGCTCGACCGGCTCTCGGCGAACCAGGGGTGCTGGTCGGAGGTGTGGGAGAGCACCTGGTCGATGGTGACCTTGAGCCCCCGGGCATGGGCGGCCTCCACCAGGCGGTCGAAGTCCGCCAGGGTGCCGAACATCGGGTCGACGTCACGATAGTCGCTGACGTCGTAGCCGAAGTCCTTCATCGGCGAGGTGAAGAAGGGCGACAGCCAGATGGCGTCGACGTTGAGTGAGGCGATGTAGTCGAGCCTGTCGATCACGCCCTGCAGGTCGCCGATGCCGTCGCCGTCGGTGTCCAGGAAGCTGCGCGGGTAGACCTGGTAGATCACCGCGCCACGCCACCAGTCTTGCTGCTCATCGTGCGAGGGTCGAGTAAACGCCATCGGGGTCTCCTGGCGACGGAAGCCGGGACTCCCGTCGGTCATACAGGTGGCTTTTGATCGGGTAGGTGTGCTCAGGCCGCCTGGCGCCGCGTGGCGATGCCCAGGGCCCGGTCCTGGGCGTCGAACAGGTGCACATGCTCGAGCTCCGGCACCAGGGCGACCCGCTGGCCGAGCTCCCAGCGGCTGGGCGCCTCACTGCGATGGATCAGCAGGGTGTCGCCGGCCTTGGGTTCGAGATAGACATAGACCTCGTTGCCCAGGTACTCGACGTTGACGATCTCGAAGGCGTTCTCGTCCTGGGCCTCGGCCAGGCGCAGGTGCTCGGGACGCACGCCCAGGGTCAGGTCGGCACCGGTGCTTTCGCCGCTGGCGTCCTGGGGCAGGGCCAGATCGTCCAGGCCCGGGGCCTGCACTCGGCATCCGTCCACCGCACCGGAGAGGAGTTTCGCCGGCATGAAGTTCATGGTCGGCGAGCCGATGAAGCCGGCGACGAACCGGGTGGCTGGCTGCTGATAGAGGGTCTGGGGACTGCCGACCTGTTCGATGCGGCCGTCGCGCAGCACCACGATCTTGTCGGCCAGCGTCATGGCCTCCACCTGGTCGTGGGTGACGTAGACCATGGTCGAGCCCAGGCGGTGGTGCAGGCGGGCGATCTCGTTGCGCATCTGCACGCGCAGCGAGGCATCCAGGTTGGAGAGCGGCTCGTCGAACAGCAGGATACGCGGCTCTCGGGCCATGGCGCGGCCCATGGCCACCCGCTGGCGCTGGCCGCCGGACAGCTGCTTGGGCAGGCGGTCCAGCAGGTGCTTCATTTGCAGGATTTGCGCCGCCTTGTTGACCCGCGACTCGATGGTGTCCTTGCTCTCCTTGGCCAGCT
>JAWWBV010000249.1:0-4602 GCA_033720795.1 Halomonas sp.
GCCCCGGGGCCTGCTTCTCGAGGCCCAGCGCCAGGGTCACCAGGGCGCTGCCACCGTTGGAGACCTGGGCGCGGATCATCGGATAGGGCAGGGCGGGCAGGCCGTGATGGTCGCGCAGGGCATTGGTCGCCCGGGCCAGGTCCGGTGCGGTGTCCACCAGGGTGCCGTCCAGGTCGAAGAGCAGGGCCTCGGGTCGCGCTTTGGGCATCACGTCGTCTCCCGGCGACAGTGCATCAGGTAGTTGACCGAGACATCGCGGGTCGAGAGCGAAAATTGGCGCGTGATCGGGTGATAGACCAGGCCGTTCTGCTCGCGCACGGCGAGGCCCGCCTCGCGGCACCAGCCGGCCAGCTCCGAGGGGCGGATGAAGCGGCTGTAGTCGTGGGTGCCGCGGGGCAGCATGCGCATCACGTACTCGGCACCGACCACCGCCAGGGCATAGGCCTTGGGCGTGCGGTTCAGGGTCGAGAAGAACACCTGGCCACCGGGCTTCACCAGGGCCGCGCAGGCGCGCACCACCGAGGCCGGGTCGGGCACGTGCTCGAGCATCTCCAGGCAGGTGACCACGTCGAACTCGCCGGGATGCGCCTCGGCCATCGCCTCGGCGCTGATGTGGCGATAGTCGACGCCGACGCCCTGCTCCCGGGCGTGAAGGCGGGCCACGGCCAGCGGCGCCTCGCCCAGGTCGATGCCGGTGACCTCGGCGCCGCGGTGGGCCATGGCCTCGGCGAGGATGCCGCCGCCGCAGCCGACGTCCAGCACGCGCCGGCCGGCCAGCCCCGAGCGGGCGTCGATGAAGTCCAGCCGCAGGGGGTTGATGTCGTGAAGCGGCTTGAACTCGCCGTGCGGATCCCACCAGCGGTCGGCCAGGGCCTCGAACTTGGCGATCTCCGCCTGGTCGACGTTGCCCGCTTGCGGGTGGCTTGCGCTCATCTATTCTCTCCCTGGTGTCGCCTAGCCGACACGCTGTCAGGCCGGCCTGGGTTCGGTATCATGGCCATTGTACCCGCTCCCCGGAGGCCATTCCCACGCTTTCCGGAGAGCCACCACTTCACCGTGACAGGGACCGCACCATGATCCACAAGGCCGTTCTTCCCGTTGCCGGGTTCGGCACGCGCTGTCTCCCGGCCTCCAAGGCCATTCCCAAGGAGATGATCACCATCGTCGATCGACCGGTGATCCAGTACGTCGTCCAGGAGGCCGTGGCCGCGGGAATCCGCGATATCGTGCTGGTGACCCACGGCACCAAGAGCGCCATCGAGAACCACTTCGACAAGCACTTCGAGCTCGAGGCGAGCCTCGAGGCCAAGGGCAAGACCGACCTGCTCGAGGAGCTGCGCTCCATCGTGCCGGCCGACGTCAACATCATCAGCGTGCGCCAGCCCGAGCCGCTGGGCCTCGGCCACGCCGTGCTCTGCGCCCGCCCGGTGGTGGGCGACGACGAGCCCTTCGCGGTGCTGCTGCCCGACGTGCTGGTGGACGGCGAGGGCCTCGCGCGCAACGACCTGGCGGGCATGATCGACTCCTACGAGGCTACCCACCACAGCCAGCTGATGGTCGAGGAGGTGCCCCACGAGCTGGTCCACAAGTACGGCATCGTCGATACCGGCGGTGAGCTCCCGGGGCCCGGCGAGTCGCGGCCGATCGACGGGGTGGTGGAGAAGCCGCCGGCGGACGAGGCGCCTTCGGATCTCGCGGTGATCGGGCGCTACATCCTGCCCGGGCGCATCTTCCCGCTGCTCGCCGACACGCCGCCGGGCGCCGGCAACGAGATCCAGCTGACCGATGCCATCGAGACCCTGCGCCGCGAGGAGGGGGTCGACGCCTTCCGCATGCAGGGCAAGACCTACGATTGCGGCCACCAGCTGGGCTATCTGGAAGCGATTCTCGCCTACGGTCGTCGCCACCCGCGCTACGGGCAGGGCTTTCGCGAGCTGCTGACGCGCTACGCGGACGGGGAGTGAAGCGATGCGGGTATTGATCCATGGCAGCGAGCTGGCCGCGGCCACCGCGGCGGCCGCGCTATCCTGGGTGGGCCACCGCGTGGCCTGGCTGCCTCACGCCTCGGCCGACTGGCCGACCCTGTCGCAGAGCCGCTGGCTCTTGAGCGAGCCGCAGCTGATGGGCCGGCTCGAGGAGGGGCTGGTCCAGGGCAGCCTGCGCATTTTCGCCCAGGACGAGCACGACCTCGACAACGAGCCCTTCGACGTGATGTGGCTCGCCGTCTCGCCGGACCAGCGCCCGGACGCCGCCGCCTGCGTGGAAACGCGCATGGCGAGCCTCTGTCCCGGGGCCGTGCTGATCAATAACTCCACCTTCCCGGTCGGCGAGACCGAGCAGATGGAAGCGCGCCTGGCCGGCTGCCGGGCGGTGGCGCTGGCCGACCTGCTCGAGGAGGGGCGTGCCTGGGAGACCTTCACCCGGCCCTCGCGCTGGCTGCTCGGCTGCGACGATGACCGGGCCGCGCGCCAGGTGCGCGAGCTGCTGCGTGCCTTCAACCGCCGGCGCGAGGTGATCCAGCGCATGCCGCGGCGCGCCGCGGAGCTCACCAAGCTGGCCATCAACGGCATGCTCGCGACCCGCATCAGCTACATGAACGAGATCGCCGGGCTCGCCGACAGCCTGGGCGTGGACGTGGAGCACGTGCGCCAGGGCATGGGCGCCGATTCGCGCATCGGCTACGAGTACCTCTATCCCGGCTGCGGCTTCGGCGGCCCCAACTTCTCCCGCGACCTGATGCGCCTGGCCGATGTCCAGTCGGCGAGCGGGCGCCACTCGGCGCTGCTCGACCAGGTGCTCGACATCAACGAGCACAAGAAGGAGACGCTGTTTCGCAAGCTGTGGTCCCACTTCCACGGCCGCCTGGACGGGCGCACCGTGGCGATCTGGGGCGCGGCCTTCAAGCCCGGTACGGCACGCATCGACCAGGCGCCGGTGCTGACGCTGCTGCGTGCCCTCTGGGCGCAGGGGGTGAGGGTACGCCTGCACGATCCCGCGGCGATCCCCGCGGTGCTCGCCGAGGTCGGCGAGCATCCGCTGCTCGAGGTGTTCGAGGAGGACCCGCTGACGGCCTGCGAGGGCGCCGATGCCCTGATGCTGGTCACCGAGTGGAAGGCCTACTGGAACCCCGACTGGCCGCGGGTCACCGGCCTGCTCGGCGAGAAGCTGCTGCTCGACGGCCGCAACATCTATGACCCGACCCACGTCGCGGCCTGCGGCCTACATTATCGCGGGATCGGCCGACGCGCCGATCCGTGACGCGTCCCGCGTCTCCGCCCCGCGCCTGCGACACGCAACGCAACGGCCCCGCCAAATGGCGGGGCCGTTGTCGTTCAGCGGGCGGCGCCGAGGCGCCGCTGCCCTGGCTGACGGTCAGGCGTACCTGACGTCCGGGCTCAGCTGAAGTTCTGGGCGACGAAGTCCCAGTTGAGGACGCTCCACACGTTCTCGAGGTACTTCGGACGCGCGTTGCGATAGTCGATGTAGTAGGCGTGCTCCCACACGTCGATGGTCAGCAGCGGGGTCTGGCCGTGGGCGATGGGGGTGTCGGCGTTGCTGGTGTTGACGATGTCGACGCCGCCGTCATCGGTCTTGATCAGCCACGTCCAGCCGGAACCGAAGTTGCCGGCCGCCTGGGCGTTGAAGGTCTCCTTGAACTTCTCGAAGGAGCCGAACTTGGCGTTGATGGCCTCGGCCAGGGCACCGGTCGGCTCGCCGCCGCCGTTGGGAGAGAGGCAGTGCCAGTAGAAGGTGTGGTTCCAGACCTGCGCCGCCTGGTTGAACAGGCCGCCGGAGGAGGACTTGATGATCTCTTCCAGGGACTTGTCCGCATCGGCGGTGCCGTCGGTCAGCTCGTTGAGCTTGTTCACGTAGGTCTGATGATGCTTGCCGTAGTGATACTCGAGGGTCTCGGCCGAGATGTGCGGTTCCAGAGCGTTCTTGTCGTACGGCAGTGCGGGCAGTTCAAATGCCATCGAGTCTCTCCTTGTCGTCAGCGGTGTCGTAACAGCACCCCATGGTGGGCATCGGGACGCCGGGATTCAAGACTCCCCGCCGATGTTGACCGGGAACCGTGCGTTCCGATGACAAAAAACCTTACACTATCAGGACGATGTGTCGGTGCTGTCGCGGCATCATAGCACTCGGCCCGGGGGGCGCCAATTGCATCCCTCCGCGCCAACGGCCCCGGCCAACCACCCCGAGAGAAGGAGTTCGTCATGGCAGAGCACCCGGATGACCGCCGGCACCCCCGACCGATCGTGCCGGACCCGGATGCCAGCCTCTCGGCGCCGCGCCCGCGCCATCCCGCGCCCCCGCGGGTCTGGCCGCTGTGGCTGCTGGTCCTGCTGCTGATCGCCGCCGGGGCGGCCCTGGCCTGGGCCGGCTGGCAGGAGCGGGTGCGCCTGCAGGCGGAGCTTTCACGCGTCAGCGGCGAGCTCTCCAACGTGCATGCGCGTTTCGATGCCGACGAGGGCAGGGGAGAGGCCCTCGAGGCGCTGCAGACGCGCCTGGACGAGTTGGCCAACCTGGAAGCCGAGATCGACGCGGTCATCGACCGCCGCCTGTCGGAATTCGACAGCGAGCTCGAGACCGAACTCAAGA
>JAWWBV010000250.1:0-4598 GCA_033720795.1 Halomonas sp.
CCGAGGGCCTCGCCCTGCGCTCCCAGGAATCCCGCGAGGTGTTCACGCTGAATGGCATCCAGACCCTCTCCGGCGCCTGCCAGGACCTGCGCCACGAACTGCCGACCATGGCCGAGATGGGGGTGTCGAGCGCGCGGCTGAGCCCCCGTGCCGAGGGCATGGCCGAGGTGGTCGCGGCCTACGACGCGGCCCGGCGCGGCGCGCTGCCCGCCCCCGACCCGCTGGCATTGGTGGAGGCCGAGGTCTGCGACGGTTACTGGTACGGCCGCCCCGGCATGGACAACACCCGAGGCGTGAGCGCGCCGTGAGCGAGCCGGGCCGGGGTCGGCACGGCGCCGGCGACATCCGCCTGCCGGTGGCGAGCCTGACCGCACTGAGCACGACGGACTTCCCCGGCCGGCGCGCCGCGGTGATCCACCTCCAGGGCTGCCCGCTGCAGTGCGGCTACTGCGAGGTCAGCGAGATGGCCACTCCCCGCCGCGGCGGTACCGGCGAATGGCCGGCGATGCACGCCTTCCTGACGGCCCGGGCCGAGGGACTCGATGCCGTGGTGTTCAGCGGCGGCGAGCCCACCCTGCATGCCGACCTGCCGCGCGCCGTCGAGCAGGCCCGCGCGCTGGGGCTGGCCGTGGGGTTGCACACCGCCGGCCCCTATCCGGAGCGCCTGGCCGAGCTGCTGCCGCGGCTCGACTGGGTGGCCCTGGACGTCAAGGGGCGCGGGCGCGACCTCGACCGCATCTGCGGGCGCCGCGGCATCTGGCAGCCGCTGGCCCGCAGCCTCTCGCTGCTGCTGGAGGGAGACACCCCCTTCGAGTGTCGCACCACGGTGCACTGGCGGGACTTCTCCCTGAACGACCTGGAGCGCCTGGCGATGACCCTGGCCGACTGCGGCGTGCGCCACTACGCCCTGCAGCCGGCGCGCCTCGAGCGCTGCCGCGATCCCGACTACTGCCTCCCGGTGGCCGGCGCCCCGCCCCGGGAGGCCCTGGCGGCGCTGGTCCGCCGGCTCGCCCCCCACTTCGCGCGGCTCGAGCTGCGCCCCTGACGCCCTCCCCCGCCTGAACGGCGTCCCGACGGTTCCGTGACCGGCGGCGCCTCCCCCTGCCCGTCGTCGCCTTCCCGCCATGCGCCCCGAGCGACGCTTTGCTGACCTGGATCATGTCCCTCACCGGCGCGAGCGATTAGCCTTCACACACCATATATAGTGTTTTGGAAAGATCTTGATGGCACATATAGACAAACCCGCGACCTCTCCCCGCCGCGACAGGGCGCGCATCGATGTCGCCAGCACCGTCGACGAATACCTGCAGCGCGCCGACTGGCGCGTCCATGCCAACGCCAACCAGGGCTACTCCCTGGGCGGCCTGATCCTCAACGTCTCCGGCAAGCTGATCGCCAACTACTGGCTCGACGAGATCTATCCCGAGGCGGTCGGACGGGCCCATCGCGAGGGCGACCTGCACATCCACGACCTGGACATGCTCACCGGCTACTGCGCCGGCTGGTCGCTGCGCACCCTGCTCATCGAGGGCTTCAACGGGGTGCCGGGCCGGGCCGAGAGCGCCCCGCCGCGCCACCTCACCAGCGCCCTGGGACAGATGGTCAACTTCCTCGGCACCCTGCAGAACGAATGGGCCGGCGCCCAGGCCTTCAGCTCCTTCGATACCTACCTGGCGCCCTACGTGCGTCGGGACGGGCTGGACTACCCGGTGGTCAAACAGGCGATCCAGGAGTTCATCTACAACCTCAACGTGCCCTCCCGCTGGGGCAGCCAGACGCCCTTCACCAACCTGACCTTCGACTGGACCTGCCCGGCGGACCTGCGCGACCAGGTGCCGATCATCGGCGGCGAGGAGCAGCCCTTCACCTACGGCGAGCTGCAGGCCGAGATGGACCTGCTCAACCGCGCCTACCTGGAGGTGATGGCGGCCGGGGACCGCCAGGGGCGCGTCTTCACCTTCCCCATCCCCACCTACAACATCACCCCCGACTTCGACTGGGAGAGCGACAACGCCGAGCGGCTCTTCGCGCTCACCGCGCGCTACGGACTGCCCTACTTCCAGAACTTCCTCAACTCCGACCTCGAGCCGCACATGGTGCGCTCCATGTGCTGCCGGCTGCAGCTCGACCTCGGCGAGCTGCTCAAGCGCGGCAACGGCCTGTTCGGCAGCGCCGAGCAGACCGGCTCGCTGGGGGTGGTGACGATCAACTGCGCGCGGCTCGGCCACCGCTTCGCCGGCGACCGGCCCGGGCTCTTCGAGGAGCTCGACCGCCTGCTGGCGCTGGGCCGCGACAGCCTGGAGATCAAGCGCACATGCATCCAGCAGTGGATGGACGCCGGCCTCTACCCCTATAGCCAGCGCTACCTCGGCACCCTGCGCAACCACTTTTCCACCCTGGGGGTGAACGGCCTCAACGAGATGGTGCGCAACTTCAGCGAGGACACCCACGACATCGCCGACCCCGAGGGCCAGGCGCTGGCGCTCGAGCTGCTCGACCGGGTGCGCGACCGGATGCGCGACTTCCAGGAGCAGACCGGGCACCTCTACAACCTCGAGGCCACGCCGGCCGAGGGCACCACCCATCGCTTCGCCCGGGAGGACCTGAAGCGCTACCCGGCGATCCTCCAGGCCGGCACGCCGGAAGCGCCCTACTACACCAACTCCAGCCAACTGCCGGTGGGCCACACCGACGACCCCTTCGAGGCGCTGCTCCATCAGGACCCGCTGCAGACCCGCTACACCGGGGGCACCGTGCTGCATCTCTACATGCGCGAGCGGCTCTCCTCGGCGCGCGCCTGCCGGCAGCTGGTGCGCACCGCGCTGTCGCGCTTCCGGCTGCCCTACCTGACCATCACCCCGACCTTCTCGATCTGCCCGGTGCACGGCTACCTGGCTGGCGAGCATGAATTCTGCCCCCAGTGCGACGACGCCCTGCTGGCAGAGCAACAGGCTACGGCCCTCCAGGCCGGCGCCGATACCCACTGAGCTCATTACCCAAGGAGATGCTCATGAACACGATCCAGACCCAGCGCGACGCCCTGCCCACCCACCGCCGCCAGCCCTGCGAGGTATGGACCCGGGTGATGGGCTATCACCGCCCGGTCAGCCAGTTCAACCTCGGCAAGCGCAGCGAACACCGCGAGCGCACCCCCTTCAGCGAGTGCGCCGCCGCACTCTGATCCCGGGCCGCCGAGGGATCGCCCCCGGCGGCTTTCACATCCCCTCGCCATACCAGAGCCCCCGCCATGGATGCCCCACGCGAGATTCGCCTGCCGGTCGCCGGGCTGACCCGGCTGACCTCCCTGGACTTTCCCGGCCGCCTGGCCGGCGTGGTCTTCCTGCAGGGCTGCCCACTGCGCTGCGGCTACTGCCACAATCCGCAGATGCTCGCCCCGAGACGCGGAGAGGCCGCGGAGTGGGCCGCGGTGCGTGACTTCCTCGAGGCGCGACAGGGGCTGCTGGAGGGGGTGGTGTTCAGCGGCGGCGAGCCCGTCATGCACCGCGACCTCCCCGCGGCGGTGGACGAGGCCGGGGCGATGGGCTTCGCCGTGGGGCTGCATACCGCCGGTGCCTACCCGGAACGGCTGCAGACCCTGCTACCCAGACTGGACTGGGCGGGGCTGGACGTGAAGGGCGAGGCGTCCCGGGTCGAGTCGATCGTCGGGCGCCCCGGCATCGCCCCGCGGCTGGCCCGGAGCCTCGACGTGATGCTCGAGGGCGACGTCGCCTTCGAGTGTCGCACCACGCTGCACGGGCGCGACTTCACCCTGGCCGACGTGGAGCGCCTGGCCCTGACGCTGGCCGCGCGAGGCGTGCGCCACTATGCGCTGCAGCTCGCCCGCCACGACCAGTGCCTGGACCCACGCTACGCCGCCCCGGCACCCGGCGGACCCTCCCGGGCCGACCTCGAGGCGCTGGTCGAGCGCCTCGCGCCGCGCTTCGAGACCCTGGCACTGCGCGCCTGATCCCGTTGGCGGGCCCTCTGCCCAGTGACGGCTCTATAGGCAGCCGCCAACGAAAAACGCCCCGGCGCGTGCTGCGTTTCGGGGCGTCTGCTGGTCAGGGTGGCCGTTCAGCCGGGGCGGCCTGCGTTATCCACAGGGCCTGTCACGGCCGGCTTATCCACACTTGGACCAGCCGCAGCCGGAGTAGCAGGTGGGGCAGCCGTCCATCATGATCAGCTCGCCGTTGCACTCGGGGCAGTGGCCGACCACGGCGGGGCCGCCGCTCTGCGCCTGACGCTCGGCCTCTTCCGGAGAGGGCGGGTGCCAGGGCTGGCCGCTCGCCAGGCGCTGGGCGTAGCGGGTGACCAGCTCCTCCACCGGCACCTGGTGGCCGTCCTGGTCGAGGAAGCCGCGGCGGTAGAGGATCTGCTGGATCGACCAGGCGATGGCCGCGACCTCGGAGTCGTGGAACACCGGCTTGCCCCAGCGGTTCATGCCGCAGCGCACCAGGCCCTTGTCCCAGGCCACCTTGCGCAGGTCGGCCACCGCCTGGGTGACGTAGCCGCCCCGGGCGGCCAGCGACAGGCTGCGCATGGTCGCGGTGATCCACTGGTGCTCGCTGGAGAGCTGGCCGGAGGGGAAGAAGAACTCC
>JAWWBV010000251.1:0-4593 GCA_033720795.1 Halomonas sp.
CGCCGGCAGGCCTCGTCGGTGCGACGATCCTGCCAGACGATGGCGGGGTGCAGCGCCTCGCCGGTCTCGCGATCCCACAGCAGGGTGGTCTCGCGCTGGTTGGTGATGCCGACGCCGGCGATCTCGGCAAGCTCGATGCCGCGACTGGCGATCACCTCGCGACAGGTGGCGAGCACGGTCTCCCAGATGTCCTCCGGGTCGTGCTCGATCCAGCCGTCGTGGGGGTAGTGCTGGGGGAACTCGCGCTGCGCCGTGGCGACGCTGCGCCCCTCGCGGTCGAACAGAATCGCGCGGGAGCTGGTGGTGCCCTGGTCGATGGCCAGCAGGTAAGAAGCCATAGCAAGCATCCTGTTGTGGTTGTCGTGGCGTGCCAATTTCGCTTTTCGACGCTAATGTTCGCTTATGATCATCAAGCCTACTCCAGCCCGCGACCTCGCTCAAATGGCGCCGGGCGACGCCCGGGGCCCCGCGCCGGCGGGCACCGATGCCACGCGAACCGCCCGCGGGACACGGCGCCTGCATCCATGATCACAATGGCATAGAATCGGGCCAGCCAAGGAGACACCATGAACCAGCAGCAACGCCAGGACGCCATCATCGAACTGGTCCGCCGCCAGGGCTATGCCAGCATCGAGCAGCTCACCGAGCACTTCACGGTCACTCCCCAGACCATCCGACGCGACCTCAACACCCTCGCCAACGAGGGGCGCATCCGGCGCGTGCATGGCGGCGCCGGCCTGGAGTCGAGCACCGTCAACACCGCCTACTCGACCCGCAAGACCCTCAACCTGGAGGCCAAGCAGCGCATCGCCTCCCTGCTCGCCCGCCACGTGCCCGACCACGCCTCGCTGTTCATCAACATCGGTACCAGCAACGAGGTGATCGCCGAGGCGCTGCTCGATCACCAGGGGCTCGAGGTGATCACCAACAACCTCAACGTGGCGGCGATCCTCCAGCACAAGGAGGACTTCAACGTGATCATCGCCGGCGGGCAGGTGCGCTCGCGAGACGGCGGCATCATCGGCGAGGCCACCATCGACTTCATCAACCAGTTCAAGGTCGACTACGGCATCATCGGCATCAGCGGCATCGACGAGGACGGCTCGCTGCTGGAGTTCGACTACCAGGAGGTGCGGGTGGCCCAGGCCATCCTGCGCAACTCCCGCCAGGTGTTCCTGGCCACCGACCACTCCAAGTTCCGCCGCAACCCGGTGGTGCGCCAGGGCAACCTGGCCCAGCTCGACGCCCTGTTCACCGATCGCGAGCCGCCCGAGGCGATCATGCGCCTGCTGAAGCAGCATGACGTCGCCCTGCACCTGGCCTGAGGGCATCGAATAAGCGCCGCCCGGCCTCTCGCTGCCCTCCCCTCGAGCCCCTTCCCGCCGACCGACAGCACCACCCACGCCGCTTCGTGTTGGCGCGCGACCATGCCGCGCGCCTTGATGTTCGTACTGATTTCATCTATTTTCGTTTTCGAACATAACTGCAAGTCCGACAGCGGACGGGAGCACCCATGAGCGACAGGCCAGACGAGGTCCTCGACCTCTTCGTGATCGGCGGCGGCATCAACGGCGTCGGCATCGCCAACGATGCCGCCGGCCGGGGACTCGCCGTCGGGCTCTGCGAGCAGGGGGACCTGGCCGGCGCCACCTCCTCGGCCAGCAGCAAGCTGATCCACGGCGGGCTGCGCTATCTGGAACACCATGAGTACCGCCTGGTGCGCGAGGCCCTGCGCGAGCGCGAGGTGCTGATGGCCAAGGCCCCACATATCATCTGGCCGCTGCGCTTCGTGCTGCCCCATCGCCCCCATCTGCGCCCGGCCTGGATGCTGCGAGCCGGGCTGTTCCTCTACGACCACCTGGGCAAGCGCAAGACGCTGCCGGGCTCCCGGAGCATCCGGCTGGACCACCGCCAGGGGCTCGCCCCCGAAATCACCCGCGGCTTCGAGTACTCGGACTGCTGGGTGGACGATGCCCGGCTGGTGGTGCTCAACGCCGTGCAGGCCCGGGAGCACGGTGCCGAGCTCCTGGTGCGCACCCGCTGTATCGATGCCCGGGAGCGCGACGGGCTCTGGGAGCTTACCCTGGAGGAGACCGAGGGCGGCGCGCGGCTGACGCGCCGCTGTCGCACCCTGGTCAACGCCGCCGGCCCCTGGGTAGAGGGCGTGGTACGCGGCCAGGCCCATCGCCACTCCCGCTACGCCGTGCGTCTGATCCAGGGCAGCCACCTGATCGTGCCGCGCCTGAATCATGACGAGCGAGCCTACATCCTCCAGAACACCGATCGACGCATCGTCTTCGTGCTGCCCTACGAGGAGGACTTCAGCCTGATCGGCACCACCGATCGGCGCTATGAGGGCGATCCCTCACGGATCGAGGCCTCCGAGGAGGAGATCGACTACCTGCTCTCGGTGGTCAATGCGCACTTTCGCACCCGGCTGTCCCGCGAGTCCGTGATCCGTACCTTCGCGGGCGTCAGGCCGCTGTGCGACGACGAGTCGGCCGACCCCTCGGCCATGACCCGGGACTATACCCTCGACCTGGACACCCGCGGCGCACCGCTGCTGTCGGTCTTCGGCGGCAAGATCACCACCTATCGCAAGCTCGCCGAGGCGGCCCTCGAGGCGCTCTCGCCGCATCTTCCCGAGATGCGGCCTGCCTGGACCGCCGAGGCACTGCTGCCGGGGGGCGAGATCGGCGATCACGCCGCCTTCGAGGCGCGACTGCTCGCCGACTACCCCTACCTGGATACCGGCCAGGCACGGCGATTCGCGCGCACCTACGGCACCCTGTGCAGGGCCTTCCTCGACGGCCGAGACTCCCAGGCGGCGCTGGGCGAGGCCTTCGGGGCCGGCCTGACCGCCGCCGAGGTCGACTACCTGATCGAGCGGGAGTGGGCGCGCAGCGCCGAGGACATCCTGTGGCGCCGCACCAAGCTGGCCCTGCGCCTCACCGAAAGCGAGCGGCAGCGGCTGGTCGACTACCTCGAGGCCACCGTCCCGCTCGCCGCGTCCGGCCTCGCGTCGACGGGCGCGTCCCCTCGCCACCCCGCCTGAACGGACGGCTCACGGCTCACAGCACGGTGATACTGGCCGGCGCCAGGGCCTCCCGCTCCCGGTGCAGGCTCAGCGGGCGTCCCTCCAGGGCGGTCAGCAGGATCTGCAGCGGGTCGCCGTGGCTGACCAGCAGGATCGTCTCACTGCGATGGCGCGCCTCCAGCTCGTCGATCACCTCGCGCATGCGCGCCGCCACCTGGGCGACGGTCTCCACGCCGCCCTGGCGACGGGCGGGGTCCAGGGCGTCACGGGCCCAGACCTCGGCATAACGCGCATCGCTCTGCCCCTCGAGCTCCCCGAAGTGGCGCTCCCGCAGGCGCGACTCGGCGGTCAGCGGCAGGCCGAAATGCGCGGCGACACGCTCGGCGGTCTCGACGGTGCGCAGGAAGTCCGAGTGCAGGATGCGCCGGGGGGTTGCCCAGCGCCAGTCGGCCAGCAGGGTGTCGAGCTGGGCGCACCCCTGAGGGGAGAGGCCGAACCCCGTCAGGCCGAGCGCCGGCGAGCTGATGATGCGCCCCTCCTGGTTGGCCTGGCTGTGGCCGTGGCGCATCAGCAGGTAGTGATTGCGTCGGGCACCCTCGGCCGGGGGGAAAGTGTTTGACATGGTTTTGTGACAAACCCTAGATTGAAGGTGGTTATTCGGAATCAATCATCGGCGGCTCGCCATGTCGATATCCGAACATGCATCACAACGTATGCTCTAGAACAATAATCGTGAGGCACGCCATGATCCACCCTTCCGCTCGATCCGGAACACGCTCACTCGCCCCCCTCGCCCTCTCCACCCTGTTGCCGCTGGCCATGCTGGCGAGCCAGGCCCAGGCCCAGGAGGAGTGCGAGCGCGGCGCCCTGGCCGAGATCTACTGCGACGAGAACGGCGACATGGTCGCCGACCGGCCGTCGGACGAGTCCGAGTGGGCCAACCCCGACACCCTGATCTTCGCCTACACCCCGGTCGAGGATCCGGCCATCTACTCCGACATCTGGCAGCCCTTCATCGAGCACCTCGAGGAGGTGACCGAGCGCGACGTGCGCTTCTTCGCCGTGCAGTCCAACTCGGCCCAGGTCGAGGCCATGCGCAGCGGTCGCCTGCACATCGCCGGCTTCTCCACCGGCCCGACGCCCTTCGCCGTCAACCTGGCCGGCGCGGTGCCCTTCGCGCTGATGGGCTCGGACGACGGACGCTTCGGCTACACCCTGCAGCTCTACACCCACGTCGATTCCGGCATCGACGAGATGGAGGACCTCAAGGGCAAGCGCGTCGCCCACACCTCGCCGACCTCCAACTCCGGCAACCAGGCCCCGCGGGCGCTGTTCCCCGAGATGGGCATCGTGCCCGGCGAGGACTACGAGGTGGTCTACTCCGGCAGCCACGACCAGTCCATGCTCGGCGTGGTAGCCCAGGACTATGACGCCGCCCCGGTGGCCTCGGAGGTGGTCGAGCGCATGGCCGCCCGCGGCCTCTACGACCCGGATGACGTCAAGATCATCTACGAGTCCGACAGCTTCCCGACCACCTCCTACAACTACGCCCACAA
>JAWWBV010000252.1:0-4590 GCA_033720795.1 Halomonas sp.
AGCCGCTTCGTCGGCGGCCTGAAGAAGGCCGGTATCGAGATCGACCGCAAGGTGCTGGCCGATCTGGCCGTTCACGAGAAGGCTGCCTTTGCCGCCATCGTCGAGAAGGCCAAGGCTGCCCAGTAAGGGAGTCGACCCTGGCCGGTGAGCGGCTCGTGTCGCGCCGCCGGTCCGTGATCGTCGCAGGGGAAGAGCAGCCGCTCTTCCCCTGTTTTTTTGAAAGACTTCTTTGAAAGACTTCGGAGCTCAACGGATGGACCACCTTCCCACTCTGGTTGCCGAGGCCCGCGACGCCATCCACGCCGCCGACAGCCTGGCCGCGCTGGACGAGCTGCGCGTGCGCTATCTCGGCAAGAAGGGCGAGATCACCGCCCTGCTCAAGGGGCTCGGCAAGCTGCCCGCGGAGGAGCGCCCGGCCGCCGGGGAGCGGATCAATCAGGCCAAGCAGGCGCTGGGCCAGGAACTCGACGAGCGCCGCCAGGCGCTGGAGAAGGCGGCGCTGGAGGCGCGCCTGGCCGCCGAGCGCCTGGACGTGACCCTGCCGGGGCGCGGCCAGCCGAGCGGCGGCCTGCACCCGGTGACCCTGACCCTGGAGCGCATCGAGGCGATGTTCACGCGCATCGGCTACGACGTGGCGGTCGGTCCGGAGATCGAGGACGACTACCACAACTTCGAGGCCCTCAACATTCCCGCCCATCACCCGGCGCGGGGCATGGCCGATACCTTCTACTTCGATGCCACCCGGCTGCTGCGCACCCACACCTCGCCGGTGCAGGTGCGGACCATGAAGGAGGGCGAGCCGCCGATCCGCATCGTCTGTCCGGGCCGCGTCTATCGCAGCGACTCCGATCTGACCCATACTCCGATGTTCCATCAGGTCGAGGGCCTGCTGGTCGACGAGGACGTCAGCTTCGCCGACCTCAAGGGCACCATCCAGGACTTCCTGCACGCCTTCTTCGAGCGCGACGACCTCTCGGTGCGCTTCCGTCCCTCCTACTTCCCCTTCACCGAGCCCTCGGCCGAGGTCGATATCGAGTGCGTGATGTGCTCAGGCGACGGCTGTCGGGTCTGCTCGCACAGCGGCTGGCTGGAGGTGATGGGCTGCGGCATGGTGCACCCCGAGGTGTTCCGCCACTCCGGCATCGATACCGAGCGCTACACCGGCTTCGCCTTCGGCATGGGCGCCGAGCGCCTGGCCATGCTGCGCTATGGCGTCAACGACCTGCGGCTGTTCTTCGACAACGACCTGCGCTTCCTGCGCCAGTTCGCCTGATCGACCACCGGATACGCAGAACACAGGAGTTGTCATGAAATTTTCCGAACAGTGGCTGCGCGACTGGGTCTCGCCGGCCCTCTCTACCCAGGCGCTCGCCGACCAGATCACCATGGCCGGCCTCGAGGTCGACGGCGTGGAGCCCGTGGCCGAGCGCTTCAGCGACGTGGTGGTCGCCCGGGTGGTGGCCAAGGCCCCGCACCCGGACGCCGACAAGCTCAACGTCTGCCAGGTCGATGACGGCAGCGGCGAGCGGGTCCAGGTGGTCTGTGGCGCCCCTAACGTGGCCGAGGGCCAGCGGGTCGCCTTCGCCCGGGTCGGCGCCGTGCTGCCCGGCGACTTCACGATCAAGAAGGCCAAGCTGCGCGGCGTCGAGTCCCGCGGCATGATCTGCTCCGCCTCGGAGCTCGGCCTCGAGGAGGAGACCTCCGAGGGCATCCTCGAGCTGCCGGCGGATGCGCCGGTGGGCGAGGACTTCCGCGCCTTCATGGGGCTCGATGACCACACCATCGAGGTCGACCTCACGCCCAATCGCGGCGACTGCCTGAGCGTGAAGGGCCTGGCCCGCGAGGTCGGGGTGCTCAACCGCCTGGCGGTCCAGGGCCCCGAGCTCGCCCCGGTGGCGCCGGTCCACGACGAGAGCTTCCCGGTGCGCGTCGAGGACGGTGAGCGTTGCCCGCGCTACCTCGGCCGGCTGATCAAGGGCGTCGACGTCACCGCCGAGACGCCGCTGTGGATGGTCGAGCGGCTGCGCCGCAGCGGCATCCGCTCCATCGACCCGGTGGTGGACGTCACCAACTACGTGATGCTGGAGCTCGGCCAGCCGCTGCACGCCTTCGACCGGGCCAACCTGCACGGCAGCGTGATCGTGCGCCTGGCCCGCGAGGGCGAGCGCCTGGTGCTGCTCGACGGCCAGGAGATCACCCTGGAGGGCGAGACCCTGGTGATCGCCGACGAGCGCGGCCCGCTGGCCATCGCCGGCGTCATGGGGGGCGAGCACTCCGGGGTGCGCGCCGAGACCCGGGACATCTTCCTCGAGTCGGCCTTCTTCTCGCCGCTGGCCGTGGCCGGCCAGGGCCGTCGCTACGGCCTGCACACCGATGCCTCCCACCGCTTCGAGCGCGGCGTCGATCCGTCCCTTGCCCGTGAGGCCGCCGAGCGCGCCACCGCGCTGCTGATCGAGATCACCGGCGGCGAGCCCGGGCCGCTGGTCGAGGTGGCGAGCGAGGCGGACCTGCCCGGCGCCCGCCAGGCGATCCTGCGCGCCGCTCGCCTCGAGCAGGCGCTGGGCAAGTCGCTGCCCGGCGACGAGGTCGCCGAGATCCTCGAGCGCCTGGGGCTCGGCGTCACGACCACCGGCGAAGGCTGGACGGTGCAGGTGCCGAGCTGGCGCTTCGACATCGCCATCGAGGAGGACCTCATCGAGGAGGTGGCGCGCATCCACGGCTACAACCGCCTGCCGGTGCGTCGTCCCCAGCTGCGCCTGGCACTGCGCCCGGCCGACGAGGCCCACACGCCGCTCGGCCGGCTGCGTCGCCAGATGGTCGCCCGCGGCTACCAGGAGGCGGTGACCTACAGCTTCGTCGCCCCGGAGCTGCAGCAGGCGCTGCACCCCGAGGCCGTCTCGCCGGCGCTCGCCAATCCCATCTCCAGCGACCTGTCGGTGATGCGCGCGAGCCTCTTCCCGGGCCTGGTGCGGGCCCTCACGCACAACCTGAACCGTCAGCAGAATCGGGTGCGGTTGTTCGAGACCGGCCTGGTGTTCCGCGGCGAGCTCGACCACCTGCACCAGGTGCCGATGCTCGGCGCGCTGGTCTGCGGGCCCCGCGAGCCCGAGGGCTGGTCCGGCGACAAGGCCGCGGTCGACTTCTTCGACCTCAAGGGCGACCTCGAGAGCCTGCTGGCCCTGGGCGAGCCCGAGGCGTGGCGCTTCGAGCCGGGCGAGCATCCGGCCCTGCATCCGGGGCAGTGTGCGCGCATCCTGCACCGCGGCGAGGAGGCCGGCTGGATCGGCACCCTGCACCCGGCGGTGCGCGCCAAGCTGGGCCTCAAGGTCGACGCGCTGCTCTTCGAGGTGCGCCTCGATGCGCTCACCCAGGGCCGGGTGCCGGCCTTCACGCCGCTGTCGCGCCATCCCGAGGTGCGTCGCGACCTGGCCTTCCTGGTCGACGCGGACCTGCCGGTCCAGTCGCTGCTCGATACCATTCGCGGCCAGGCCGGCGAGTGGCTGGTGGACTCGCACCTGTTCGATGTCTATCAGGGCAAGGGCGTGCCGGAGGGGCGCAAGAGCGTGGCCCTGGGCTTGACCTGGCAGCATCCATCGCGCACGCTTAATGACGAGGAAATCAATCAGTTGGTTGATGCCATCGTCGCGGAATCGCACCAGCACCTGGGCGCAGAGCTGCGCTCATGACCGCGTCGCGAGACAGGGCAGCGCGCCCCGGCGATCGGCAGGACCTGCGCCACGAGGACGACAACATGGGTGCGTTGACCAAGGCGGAACTGGCCGAACATCTGCACGCCGAACTTGGCCTCTCCAAGCGCGAGGCCAAGTCCATGGTGGAGGCCTTCTTCGAGGAGATCCGCGGCTGTCTGCGCGAGAACGAGCAGGTCAAGCTGTCGGGGTTCGGCAACTTCGACCTGCGCGACAAGCGCGAACGTCCCGGTCGCAACCCGAAGACCGGCGAGGAGATCCCCATCTCCGCGCGGCGCGTGGTCACCTTCCGGCCCGGTCAGAAGCTCAAGAGCCAGGTCGAAGGGTACGACGGCGAGGTGCACTGAGCGCCCCCGGTTGCCGCGATAATGGTCGGTCGCCACGCAAGACGCCACTCATCGGAGTGGCGTCTTAGCATTGGGCGCTCCTGGCGCTCCTGGCGCTCCTGGCGCTTCGAAGGGCGGGGGCCTACACGCCGCCGCCGTTCTCCAGCACCCAGGTGATCACCACCTTCAGCACATAGCCCAGCATCCCGGCGCCCAGCACCACGAACAGCATGAGGGTGCCGAAGCGTCCGGCCCGGGACTTCTTGGCCAGATCCCAGATGATGAAGCACATGAAGAGGATCAGGCCGCCGATCATGATCGGCGTGATCCAGGTCTCGAAGGCGTGCCGCATGGTGTCTCCTAGCAGGAAGAGTGAAAGCCCGACTATTATACTCGGACTTGCCGTGCGGGGCAGTCGTCGTGGCGTGGCCCCATGCCGCACCCCCGTGTTAATATCTGAGTGAAATTCTCAGGTAAATCCATGACATGCCCATGCTCAAGATCATCGTAGGCACCATGTATGGCGGTGCCCTGGACGTCGCCGAACAGGTCAAGCC
>JAWWBV010000253.1:0-4588 GCA_033720795.1 Halomonas sp.
CCCGCGGGGATGCTGGCCTTTGCCGCCCCCGGGCTCTATCATCGTGGCCACCGAAATCCCCCAACCAAGTGGCTCTACATGGCGCAATACGTCTACACCATGAACCGGGTGGGCAAGGTCGTGCCCCCCAAGAAGCAGATCCTCAAGGATATCTCGCTGTCGTTCTTCCCGGGCGCCAAGATCGGCGTGCTGGGCCTCAACGGCGCCGGCAAGTCGACGCTGCTGCGCATCATGGCCGGCGTCGACACCGAGTTCGAGGGTGAGGCGCGCCCCATGCCGGGCATCAACGTCGGCTACCTGCCCCAGGAACCCCAGCTCGACGACGACAAGAACGTCCGCGAGACCGTGGAAGAGGCGCTGGGCGAGATCAAGGCCGCCCAGGAGCAGCTCGACGCCGTCTATGCCGCCTACGCCGAGCCCGACGCCGACTTCGACGCCCTGGCCGCCGAGCAGGCGCGCCTGGAGAACATCATCGAGGCATCCGACGCCCACAACCTGGATCGCAAGCTCGAGGTCGCGGCCGAGGCCCTGCGCCTGCCCGCCTGGGACGCCCGGGTCGGGCACCTCTCCGGGGGCGAGCGGCGCCGCGTGGCGCTGTGCCGCCTGCTGCTCTCCAACCCGGACATGCTGCTGCTCGACGAGCCCACCAACCACCTGGACGCCGAGTCGGTGGCCTGGCTGGAGCGCTTCCTGCACGACTACAGCGGTACCGTGGTCGCCATCACCCACGACCGCTACTTCCTCGACAACGTGGCGGGCTGGATCCTCGAGCTCGACCGCGGCCAGGGCATCCCCTTCGAGGGGAATTACTCCGGCTGGCTGGAGGCCAAGGAGAAGCGCCTCGAGCAGGAGGCCAAGCAGGAGGCCTCCAAGAACAAGGCCATCAAGCACGAGCTCGAGTGGGTGCGCTCCAACGCCAAGGGCCGCCAGGCCAAGAGCAAGGCGCGCCTCAACCGCTTCGAGGAGATGCAGTCCGGCGACTTCCAGAAGCGCAACGAGACCAACGAGATCTACATTCCGCCCGGACCGCGCCTGGGCGACAAGGTCATCGAGTTTCACGACGTGGCCAAGGCCTTCGACGGCAAGCTGCTCTACGAGGAGCTGTCGTTCAGCATTCCCAAGGGGGCGATCGTCGGTATCGTCGGCGGCAACGGCGCCGGCAAGTCGACGCTGTTCAAGCTGATCACCGGCCAGGAACAGCCCGATCGCGGCGAGGTGGTGATCGGCGAGACCGTCGACATCGCCTACGTCGAGCAGCTGCGCGACGCCCTCGACGACAAGCAGACGGTGTGGGAGTCGGTCTCCGACGGCCAGGACATCCTCAACATCAACGGTTACGAGGTCTCCTCGCGGGCCTACGTGGGACGCTTCAACTTCAAGGGCAACGACCAGCAGAAGCGCCTGAACGAGCTCTCCGGCGGTGAGCGCGGTCGCCTGCAGCTGGCCCAGACCCTGAAGCAGGGCGCCAACGTACTGCTGCTCGACGAACCCTCCAACGACCTGGACATCGAGACCCTGAGGGCCCTCGAGGAGGCGCTGCTGGCCTTCCCCGGCTGCGCCCTGGTGATCTCCCACGACCGCTGGTTCCTCGACCGCATCGCCACCCACATCCTCGCCTTCGAGGGCGAGTCCCACGTGGAGTTCTTCGAGGGCAACTACACCGAGTACGAGGCGGACCACAAGAAGCGCGTCGGCAACGACACGCCGCACCGCATGAAGTACAAGCGCATCGACGCCTGACCGGCTGCGCCGGAGCTGTCAGAACGCCCGCTTCGCGGGCTGAAGCTTGAAGCGGGAAGAAAACCCCACGGCCGAGAGGCCGGTGGGGTTTTCTCGTAGCTCGGCGCTTGTCGCTTGTAGCTGCCCGACGGGCGCTAGTAGAGCTTCGCCTCGCCGCGCGGGCGGGTCTTGAAGCGCCGGTGCAGCCACAGGTACTGCTCGGGGTGACGGCGGATCGCCGCCTCGATCACCGCGTTGACGCGGGTGGCATCGGCCACCTCGTCGCCGCCGGGGAAGTCCTCGAGGGGCGGCAGGTACTCCAGGGTGTAGGTGCGATCGTCCGGGTTGCGATGGAAGACCAGCGGTATCACCGGCGCCCCGGTCATGCGCGCGATGCGCGCGGTCATGCGCACCGTGGCCGCCTCGATGCCGAAGAAGGGCGCGAAGACGCTGGCCTCGCGGCCGAAGTCCTGGTCCGGCGAGTACCAGACCGCATGGCCCGCCTTGATGCGGCGCACCACGCCGCGCAGGTCGTGGCGATCGAGGATGGCATCGAAATAGGGGGCCCGGGCGCGCGCCATGAAGCGGTCGAAGAGCGGGTTGTCGTGGGGGCGCTGCACGGCATCGGCGCGAAAGTAGAGCGCATGCAGGGCCGCCCCCAGGTCGAGGGTCGAGAAGTGCACCCCCAGGATCAGGGCGCCGCGGCCCTGGGCCTGCAGCCTCGCCATGTGCTCCTGGCCGCGGAAGGTCACCCGGTGGCGCAGGTGCTCGTGATCCCGGCACCAGCCGGTGGCCGTCTCGACCAGGCCGATACCGTTGGCGATGAAGCTCTCCCGGACGAGCGCGGCTTGCTGGTCGGCATCGCGCTCCGGAAAGCAGAGCCGGATATTGGTCTCGGTGATGTGCCGGCGCCGCCCGGCCAGGCGCCAGGCGGCGAGGCCGATGGCACGACCCACCCACAGCTTCAGCCGCCAGGGCAGCCAGGCCACGGCATACATGGCCCCGATGCCGAGCCAGGTGGGCCAGTAGCGTGGATGGGCGAAGGAGGTCTTGGTGGTGTCGTCCGTGGACATGCGGCTTCCCGTGGTGCGGCGATCAGTCCGCCCCATGATAGCGCCTGGGCACCCTCGGCAGCACCCCAGTGAGCAGGGTGTAGCTGATGGTATCGCAGTGGCGGGCCACCTCGTCCACCGACAGCACCTCGCCGCTCGCCGCCCGCCCCCAGAGCACCACCTCGCTGCCAATCTCGGCCTCGGGAAGATCGGTGAGATCCACCGTCAACATGTCCATGGAGACCTTGCCGGCGATCACGGTGCGCCTTCCCGCCACCAGCACCGGGGTGCCGTCGACCGCATGGCGGTCGTAGCCGTCGCCGTAGCCACAGGCCACCACGCCGATCCGCGCGGGGCGCGGGGCCCGCCAGCGCCCGCCGTAGCCCACCGGCTCTCCCTCCGCGAGCTCGCGCACGGCGATGATCGCCGAGCGCAGGGTCATCACCGGGGCGAGTCGGCGACTGGCCTCGTTGGCGGCCTCCAGCGGGTCGCTGCCGTAGAGCATCACGCCGGGACGGTTCCAGGCGCCGTGGGAGGCGGGCCAGGCCAGGGTGGCGGGAGAATTCGCCAGGCAGGTGGGGGCGCCGAGCCGCGTCGCCAGGGCCTCCAGCAGCGCGAGCTGCCGTTCGAAGTAGCCGCTCTCCCGGGTATCCGCGGTGGCGAAGTGGCTCATCAGGTGCAGGTCGCAGGCGTGCGCCGGGGCCGCGGCGAGCCGGGCCCAGACCGCCTCGACCCGCTCCGGCGGAAAGCCCAGGCGATGCATGCCCGAGTCGACCTTGACCCACACCGGGATGGGGCGGGCGGGCCGGTAGGCGAGCAGCGCCTCGAGCTGCCAGTCGGCGTGCACCGCCATCCACAGCCCCAGCGCCTCGACCCGCTCGAGCTCGGCGGCCTCGAAGATGCCCTCGAGCAGCACGATGGGCGCGGTGATGCCGCCCTCGCGCAGCGTCTCGGCCTCCTCGAGACAGGCCACGGCGAAGGCCGGCGCCAGGTCCTCGAGGGCGCGGGCACAGCGAAGCGCGCCGTGGCCGTAGGCATCGGCCTTGATCACGGCCACGGAACGGCTCTGGGGGGCCTGGTCACGTGCCAGGCGGTAGTTGTGACGCAGGGCGTCGAGGTCGATGTCGGCAATCAGCGGCCGGGCCATGATCGGAATCCTGTCGCGTCGTGGGGAAAGCGATGATTATCCCTCAATCGCCGGGGGAGTTCATGGCAGAAGACGCTGCATCAGGCTACACAACCAGGCGTTCATCACGCCTTAAGGATGATTGTTAGTCGAATCGACTACTCTAGAGCGGCTTGCCCAGTGGGAAAGCCATCCGCAGACGAAAGGCAACCCGCATCGCGCGAGTCGCCCGGGGATCACTCGAAGATGGCATCCAGCGAGAGGCCCTGCTTGTCGAGCATGCGGCGCAGCTTCTTCAAGGCCTCCACCTGGATCTGGCGCACCCGCTCGCGGGTCAGGCCGATCTCCTCACCGACCTGCTCGAGGGTCGCGGCCTCGTGGCCGCGCAGGCCGAAGCGGCGCACCACCACCTCCATCTGCTTCTCGGTGAGCTCGGCCAGCCACTCGTCGACATGCTGGCGAACGTCGCCGTCGACCAGGGTCGACTCGGGCCCCTGGTCATTGTCGTCGGCCAGGGTCTCGATCAGCGGCTTGTCGCTCTCGCTGCCCATCGGGTAGTCGACGGAGGAGACGCGCTCGTTGAGGCCCATCATCTTCTTGACGGTCTCCACCGGCTTGTCGAGGTAGTCGGCGACCTCCTCGGCGGTGGCCTCGTGGTCGAGCTTCTGGGTCAGCTCCCGGGCCGCCCGCA
>JAWWBV010000254.1:0-4587 GCA_033720795.1 Halomonas sp.
CAGGGGGCCGGCGACGTGGGCGGCATCGCCCAGCGGCTGAGCGATGCCGCCCTGAATCTCGACGAGGTGACGCTATGAGCGATGACATGGGCCGCGTGGCGGTGATGTTCGGCGGGGAGTCCGCCGAGCGCGAGGTGTCGTTGAAGAGCGGGGCTGCCGTGCTGGCCGCCCTCGAGCGCCAGGGCGTGGACGCCATCGGCTTCGATCCCGCCGACGGCGGACTGGTGGGCCTCGAGGCGCTGGCGCCGGACCGCGTCTTCATCGCCCTGCACGGCCGCGGCGGCGAGGACGGCACCCTGCAGGGGGCGCTTGAGCTGCTGGGCATTCCCTATACCGGGAGCGGCGTGCTGGCCTCGGCGCTGGGCATGGACAAGCAGCGCACCAAGCTGGTCTGGCAGGCCCTGGGGCTGCCGACGCCGGAGAGCGTGATGCTCGGCCCCGATGCCGACTGGCAGGCGGTGGTCGAACGGCTCGGCCTGCCGCTGATCGTCAAGCCGGTGCACGAGGGCTCGACCCTGGGCATCAGCATCGTCGACAGCCGCGACGCCCTGGAGGCGGCCTACCGCGATGCCGCCCGTTTCGATGCCCGGGTGATGGCCGAGCGCTTCATCACGGGGGCCGAGTACACGGTGTCGCTGCTCGGCGACGAGGTCCTGCCGGCCATCCGTGTCGAGGTGCCCGGCGGTTTCTACGACTACGAGGCCAAGTACGTCTCCGACGACACCTGCTATCACCTGCCGTGCGGCCTCTCCGCCGACGAGGAGGCCGAGCTCGCCACGCTCTGTCGCGAGGCCTTCGCGGCGATCGGCGCCGAAGGCTGGGGGCGCATCGACGTGATGCGTGATGCAGAAGGGCGCTTCTGGCTGATCGAGGTCAATACCGTGCCGGGCATGACCGACCACAGCCTGGTGCCCCAGTCGGCGGCCCACGCGGGCATCGATTTCGATGCCCTGGTGCTGCGCATCCTCGCCACGGCCGGGGAGCGTCGCTAGCCCATGGCGGCACGCGGAAGCCTCGTCGGGGTGCTGTTGCTGGCGCTGTTGCTGGGCGCCGGGGGGCGGGCGCTCTGGGTGTGGCTGGATCGTCCCATCGAGCGGGTCTCGGTGCGGGGCGAGCTACAGCATGTCAGCGCCGACTACCTGCGCAGCCGCCTGGCGCCGCTGATCCAGGGCCAGAGCTGGTTGTCCGTCGACCTGTCGGCGCTGCGCCGCGAGGCCCGGGAGATCGGTTGGCTGAAGGAGGTGCGCGTCAGCCGCGAGTGGCCCGATGCGCTGACCTTCGAGCTGGTCGAGCAGGTGCCGGTGGCGCGCTGGAACGACGGGCGCCTGCTCAATCCCGACGGCGAGCCCTTCGCCGCCGGCCCGGTGTCGCCGCCCGCCGACCTCCCGGACCTGGCCGGCCCGCCCGACAGCGGGGCCGAGGTCCTGGACTACCGGGCTCGACTCGCCGCGCGGTTTGCGTCCCTGGGGCTCGAGGTGCGCCAGCTGCGCCTGGAGCCGCGCGGCGCCTGGCGCTTCCAGCTCGACAGCGGCGTCTGGGTGATGCTGGGGCGTAACGATCGGGCCTCCCGCCTGGGGCGCCTGGTCGCCGCCTGGGAGCGCGAGCTGGGACCCCTGGCGTCGCATATCCGCTACATCGATCTGCGCTATCCCAACGGGGTCGCCGTGGCCTGGCATGGCGACACCGAACCGCTCGAAGGTGAGTCGCCAACGGAAGGATGAGCGATCGATGAAATGATTCGCCCATGTTGGCGGTATTTCGGGTATTTCTTTCGCGGCAAAATCGCCGTATCGTGTCCGGTGTTTTAACAATCGGGCTGGTGGAACACGCGATGTTGTTCCTATAATTGCCCCAGGCCAACTTTTCAGGATTAATCTTCCCCTTCGGGGTCAGGTTCTAGGAGACTTCCCGACTCATGGCAGGTCCATCCAATGCGTCCAATATGGTAGTCGGGCTGGATATCGGAACATCCAAGGTCGTGTCGATCGTGGGTCAACCCACCGACGATGGCGGGATCGAAATCGCCGGTATCGGCTCACATCCGTCACGCGGCATGAAGAAAGGCGTGGTAATCAATATCGAATCCACGGTGCAGTCGATTCAGCGCGCCGTGGAAGAGGCCGAACTGATGGCCGGTTGCGATATCCACTCGGTCTATGTCGGCATCGCCGGCAGCCATATCAGTTCGATGAATTCCGATGGCGTGGTGGCGATCAAGGAGCGCGAGGTCGCCTCCACCGATATCGACCGCGTCATCGACTCCGCCCGTGCCCGCGCGATCTCGGAGGGGCAGCGGGTCCTGCATGTCCTGCCCCAGGAGTTTGCCATCGATACCCAGGGCGGTATCCGCGAGCCGCTCGGCATGTCCGGGGTTCGCCTCGAGGCGCGGGTGCACCTGGTCACCGCCGCCCTGAATGCCGTTCAGAACATCGAGAAGTGCGTGCGACGCTGCGGGCTCGAGGTGGACTCGATCATCCTCGAGCAGCTGGCGTCCAGCCATGCGGTCCTGACCGAGGACGAGCGGGAGCTCGGCGTCTGCATGGTGGACATCGGCGGCGGCACCACCGATATCGCCGTGTTCACCGAGGGCGCCATTCGCCACACGGCGGTGATCCCCATCGCCGGCGACCAGGTCACCAACGATATCGCCATGGCGCTGCGCACGCCCACGCAGCATGCCGAGGAGATCAAGGTCAAGTATGCCTGTGCGTTGACGCAGCTGGCCGCCAGTGACGAGATGATCAAGGTGCCTAGCGTCGGCGACCGGCCGTCCCGAGACCTCTCCCGGCAGTCACTGGCCGAGGTCGTGGAGCCTCGCTACGAGGAACTCTTCACCCTGGTGCGTGACGAGCTGCGGCGTAGCGGCTACGAGGACCTCGTCGCCGCCGGCGTGGTCCTGACCGGCGGCACCGCCCGCATGGAGGGCGTGGTGGAGCTCGCCGAGGAGATCTTCCATATGCCGGTGCGCATCGCCTGCCCGCAGAATGTGCGTGGACTGGCCGATGTGGTGCGTAACCCGATTTATTCGACGGGTGTCGGCCTGCTGCATTACGCTCTACTCGAAACCCGTCAAGGGCATGGCCGCCAGGGGGCCGGGAACAGCATGTCGGCGCAACCCAGACGTGACGACAATACCCGGCGTGACGCAGGGGAAGGGACTCCGGCGTTGGCAAGGATCAAGGGCTGGTTCAAAGGAAATTTCTGACAGGGCCGCGGTCGCGGTCCAGGAGACGGGACTTATGTTCGAACTGGTAGATAGCGCACCCTCCAGCAGTGCAGTCATCAAGGTCATCGGTGTCGGGGGCGGTGGCGGCAACGCCGTCAACCACATGGTCGAGAGCAATATCGAGGGCGTCGAGTTCATCTGCGCCAATACCGATGCTCAGGCGCTCAAGCGAGTCGCCGCGAAGACCGTGCTCCAGCTCGGCAGCGAGATCACCAAGGGGCTCGGCGCCGGCGCCAACCCCGACGTCGGTCGTCAGGCCGCCATGGAAGACCGAGAGCGCATCGCCGAACTGCTCGGCGGGGCCGACATGGTCTTCATCACCGCCGGCATGGGGGGCGGCACCGGCACCGGCGGCGCGCCTGTGGTGGCCCAGGTGGCCAAGGAGCTGGGCATCCTCACCGTCGCCGTGGTGACCCGGCCCTTCCCGTTCGAGGGTCCCAAGCGCATGCGCGCCGCCGAGGAGGGCATGAAGGAGCTCTCCGAGCATGTCGACTCCCTGATCACCATTCCCAACGAGAAGCTGCTCTCGGTGCTCGGCAAGAGCGCAACCCTGCTGACCGCCTTCAGTGCGGCCAACGACGTGCTGCTCGGCGCCGTGCAGGGCATCGCCGAGCTGATCACCAGTCCCGGCATCATCAACGTCGATTTCGCCGACGTGCGCACCGTGATGTCCGAGATGGGCATGGCGATGATGGGCACCGGCGGCGCCACCGGGGAGAATCGCGCCCGCGAGGCGGCCGAGAAGGCGATCCGCAGCCCGCTCCTCGAGGATATCGACCTCCATGGCGCCCGCGGCATCCTGGTCAACATCACCGCCGGCCCGGATCTCTCCATCGGCGAGTTCAACGACGTGGGGGCCACCGTTCAGGAATTCGCGTCTCAGGATGCGACCATCGTGGTGGGCACCTCCATCGACATGGACATGACCGACGAGCTGCGCGTCACCGTGGTAGCGGCCGGTCTCGAAGGCAACAAGGCGCAGAAACCGGCCGCCCGAGAGGCCTCCGCGCGGCGCACCGAGGCCAGCGGTTATCGCCAGCGTCAGCCGGCGGCCGCCAGCCGTGGCCAGGCCTCGGCGGCCTCCAAGCCGGAGCCCCAGGAGGCGCCTCGGCCCCAGGCGCAACCGGAGAAGCGTCCCTCTCAGGAGCTCGATGACTATCTCGATATTCCCGCCTTTCTGCGCCGCCAGGCCGATTGAGGCGGTCTATTGCGGGGATAGCGGGCGCCGGGTGATCTTTCTTTGTTGAAACGGCCGTTCGGTGTTATAGTGAACGGTGTTTGATAACCAATGACTGCCTGGCGACTGCCCATGATCAGACAACGAACCCTGAAGAATGTCATCCGCGCCACCGGCGTCGGCC
>JAWWBV010000255.1:0-4560 GCA_033720795.1 Halomonas sp.
CGCCCACCGCCTCGGCCAGGGCCGGCATGGCGGGCAGGTAGGCATCGATGGCGAAGGGGGCCAGGGCGGTGTTGGCGGCGACCAGCAGGGCCACGCGCCGGGGATTCAGGGTCAACAAGGCGCCTCCCACGGGGCACTTGGCAGAGAAGGAGTGGATCGCGATAAAAGATAGAGGGCTAATGATAACCCAAAATCCGCTCGCTGGCCCGGCCGCCTATATTCGCCCGGGCTGCCTTGCTAGAGTGAACGCCATGACAACCGGAGGGATCCCCAGCATGGCAGACGACCTGCTTTCACAACTCAAGACCATGACCACCGTGGTGGCCGACACCGGCGATCTCGAGGCGATTCGCCGCTTCCAGCCCACCGACGCCACCACCAACCCTTCGCTGATCCTCCAGGCGGCCCAGCACGAGGGACGCCGCGCGCGGCTGGCCGAGATCGCCCGCCACGCCACCGACGTCGACGATGCCCTGGACAGCGTGGCTGTCGAGATCGGCAGCGAGATCAGCGCCCTGGTGCCCGGCTACGTCTCCACCGAGGTCAGCGCGCGGCTCTCCTTCGACACCGACGCCACCCTGGCCCGGGCCCGGGCGCTGATCGAGCGCTACGGCCGCCACGGGGTCGGCCCCGAGCGGATCCTGATCAAGGTCGCGGCCACCTGGGAGGGGATCCGCGCCGCCCGGATCCTCGAGCGCGAGGGCATCCACACCAACCTGACCCTGCTGTTCAGCTTCGCCCAGGCCCGGGCCTGCGCCGATGCCGGCGTGACCCTGGTCTCGCCCTTCGTCGGGCGGATCCTCGACTGGCACAAGGCCCGGGATCCCGAGGCCGACTTCGAGGGCGACCGCGATCCGGGCGTGCAGTCGGTCAAGCGCATCTACGAGCACTTCAAGGGCCACGGCTATGAGACCGTCGTGATGGGCGCCAGCTTCCGCAACAGCGGCGAGATCCTCGCCCTCGCGGGCTGCGACCGGTTGACCATCTCCCCGGCGCTGCTGGAGGAACTGGCCGGCACCGAGGCGCCGTTGACGCGTCGACTCACGCCGCTGGACGCCGAGACCAGCGCGCCGGAGCCGCAGGACGAGGCGGAGTTCCGCTGGTCGATGAACGAGGACGCCATGGCCACCGAGAAACTGGCCGAGGGCATCCGCAAGTTCATGGCCGACCAGCGCAAGCTGGAGACGCTGCTGGGAGAGCTCAGGAGGGGGTGATCGCAGACGGGCGACCTGGGGGGGCCGGGTCGCCTCGACGGAACCTCGTCAGGAGCCGTGGGAGGCGGCCTGCTGAGCCTCGAGCATCTCCACCAGCGGCTGGAACTCCTCGCGGTTGTGCTCGTTGAGGCGCATCAGGATGCGATGCGCCTCGAGCACTCGCTGGCGCGTCTCCTCCACGTCGGTGGGGATCTCGGGCAGGTCGCGAAGGTCGTGCGCCTCGGTAATCGGCGATTCGACCAGGGTGAAGATGCGCGAGAAGCCCATGACGTCGAGCATTCGCTGGACATCGGGATTGTCGGCGATGATGGTCGGCGGCTCGCTGACGCGTCCCTGCACCGCCATGGCCACCTTGGCGAGAAAGCCCAGGGCGGTGGAATCCACGTTGGTGGTGTCTCTCAGATCGATGATCAGCGTCTCGAGGCCCGGCGTCTCGGCAAGCTGCTGGGCCTGGCGATCCAGCGTCGCGCAGAGGGTCAGGCGCACGTCCCCGCACAGCTTGAGGACGAAGACTCCCGATGCAAACGCTGCCTTGATGCGGCCCTCATGATTTATCATTGCCAAATCCGCTCAACACCATGATCGTCAGGTCATCTGGCAGTTCCTGAAGCCCCGGTGCACTCTGGGCCACGACTTCATCATCGTCAGCCAGGTGCTCCAGTGCAAGACTGCCACGTAGGTCCTCCAGCGTAGCGCTGGAAAGGACCCGCCGCTCGAGTTCCCTGAGCCGCCCCTCCAGGGTGTCTCCTGGGAGACACTCCAATATGCCATCCGAACAGAGCCATAGCCGAAAGTTCTCCGGCAGCGGACAGCCCAGGCTCGGGTAGTCGACCCCGGGGAAGAGACCGACCGGCATCCCCTCGCCGGGTAGCGCCTGCACCTCGCCATCGGCGACCAGCAACGGCATGGGCAGCTGCGCGCCGAGGGAATAGTGGAGATAACGGCGCCGGTGGTCAATCACCCCGACGAACAGGGTCGCGTGCTTGCCGATACCGGCATCCAGCAGCTCACGGTTGAGGGCCTCCAGCCAGTGCGGTGCCAGAAGCTCGGGGTGCTCTCCGTCCCACTCCTGCTGCCAACGATTGGAGAGGTATTTCAGCAGCACGGTGACGAAGGCCGAGGAAGCGCCATGGCCGGAGACGTCGGCGAAGTAGAAGAGGCTGTAGCGCTCGTCGAAGCCCTGGAAATCGAGGAAGTCCCCGGAGAGATAGAGCGAGGGCGCCAGCCAGTAATCGAAGGTCACGCCCTGCCGGGTCTGGGGCCTGGGCGGCAGCAGCTTGCGCTGGATCTGACCGCCGGCCTGCTGGTCGAGGCGCAACATCGCCAGGTGGGTCTCCAGGTTCTCGTTGAGCTCCTCGAGGTTCTCGTTGAGATGGGCCAGCCGGGCGCGGTCGCGCTCCCGTTCGGCGGCCAGCCGATGCACCTCGATGGCCTTGACGATCATGCGCCGCAGCAGCGAGCCGTGGCGCAGCGGGTCGATGATGTAGTCCACCAGGCCCGCCTCCACCGCCTTCAGCAGATCGGCGTCCTGGCGATCGTCGCTGACCACCAGGGTCGGCAGCCGCTCGGCCAGGCGCTCCCAGTCGGCGCGCGAGACCGCCCGCGCATGGGCGACGATCAGCGCCGTTTCCGGCGGCAGCTCCTCGATGCCGGAGGCGGCGTACACCGCCAGGTCATCACGGGCGATGGTCCGGGCCAGGGCATCACGCTCCGGCCCCGGGACGTCGATCACTCCGATCAGTTGCTTGGCTGGTGGCATGCGGTCACGGCCTCATTCGGCGAAGGCGTCATCGAAGTCCGCATCATCGAAGTCGAACTCGTCACTGGCGAAGGGATCCTCGCCCAGCTGCCCGTCGTTGACCTCGAAGCGACGCTGCTGAAGGTAGGCATCGCGGATGAAGCTGTAGCGGTCACCGCGGATCAGCGCCTCCTGATCGAGCAGACCGGCCCGGGTATCGATCACCCGAAGCGCGGTCAGGCCGAGGCGCACGGCATCGTCTTCCACGTAGGTGGTCGGATAGGTATACATGTCCGCCGGCAGCCCCGCGGTGTCGCGCACGGTGCTCGGCCCCAGCAGCGGCAGCACCAGGTAGGCCCCCTCCCCCACGCCCCAGGCGCCGAGGGTCTGGCCGAAGTCCTCCTCGCGGCCGGTGATGTCCATCCGCGTGGCGACGTCGAACAGCCCGCCGATGCCGACGGTGGTGTTGATCAGGAAACGACCGGTGGCCACGCCCGCATTGGTGCCCTTGCCCTGCAGCAGGCTGTTCAGGGTGGTGCGGATCTCGCCGAGGTTCGAGAAGAAGTTGCCCACGCCCGCCTCCACCGGATCCGGGGTGATGAAACGGTAGCTCTGGGCGGCGGGCTTGAGCGCGTAGCGGTCGAGCACATCGTTGAAGGCGAACACCTTGCGGTTGAAGCCCTCCCAGGGATCGTCGGGATGACGCTCGCGCATCTCGCCGCTGCTGGCACAGCCCGCGATCATCGCCAGCGACAGCAGCAGGACTCCCCGCCCGGCCCATTTTGTCATACGTCGTTTCATCGGCACGATCGCCTCCCTGCGGTTACTGTCAAGACGCTCACTGGCGACGCACCACCACACTGCCGGCACTGTAGCCCGCGCCGAAGGAACAGACCACCCCGAGCGCACCGGACGCGAGGTCGTGCCGGTGCAGGTGGAAGGCGATGATCGAGCCGGCCGAGCTGGTATTGGCGTAGCGATCGAGGATGATCGGCGCCTGATCGGCCTCCGGCTCATGGCCCAGCACGCGCCGGGCGATGAGGTCGTTCATGTGGCGGTTGGCCTGATGCAGCCACAGGCGCGCCAGGTCATCGCCGCTGAGCTCCAGGCTCGCCAGGTGATCGGTGATCAGCGCCGCCACCAGCGGACAGACCTCCTTGAAGACGCGGCGCCCCTCCTGCACGAAGAGCCGGTCGGTGGCGAGCGGATCGCTGTCGGTGACGCGGTCGAGGAAGCCGGCGTTGTTGCGGATGGCGTTGGAGAATCGCGTGGTGAGCCGGGTGCCGAGGATCTCGAAGCGCGACTCGGCGCTGGCCACCTCGTCGTGCTCCAGCACCAGGGCGGTACAGGCATCGCCGAAGATGAAGTGGCTGTCGCGGTCGCGGAAGTTCAAGTGGGCCGAGCAGATCTCGGGATTGACCACCAGGGCACGCCGGATGCTGCCGGCGCGGATGGCATTGGCGGCGATCTCGATGGCGAAGGTCGCCGAGCTGCAGGCGACGTTCATGTCGAAGGCGTAGCCGCCGGCGCCCAGCGCCGCCTGCAGCTCCACGGCCACCGCCGGGTAGGGGCGCTCCAGGTTGGAGCAGGCGACGATCACCAGGTCGA
>JAWWBV010000256.1:0-4550 GCA_033720795.1 Halomonas sp.
CAGAGCGCTCACTTTCCCGTGTTTTCCCTATTAACCTAGGGCACGATATCGCGATCAACCACACTATCTTTTTCGTACCACACGGCTTCCGACAGGAGGCACAAGCGCTGACGAAAGCATGGGTATCGAAGGTCTATCACACACTCGTTCTGACGCCTCGATCGGCAGCAACCATCCGTTCTTTTCCGGCACCTCCGCGCCGGCTTGGCCATCGCCCGTCACCCGACACATCGGCTTACCACACGACTCGTGCCGCCCTTCAGGCGGAGAAGTGCACCGCCAGCCACACGGTTGCCTGCTGCGGGTCCGTCCACTTGACGCGATGCCGGCAGTGCGCCGGGATCGTGACGTGATCGCCGGACGAGAGCGCCACGTCATCGCCCTGCTCGAAGGCGAGCACGGCCCGCCCCTGCAGCACCACCACCCACTCGTCCTGCGGCTGGTCGTACCAGCCTTGCTCCGGCGAGGTATGGCCGCGCGAGACGATGCGCTCGATCCGCACGTCCTTGCCGCCCGCCAGCTCCTCGAACCGCTCCGCTTCCAGGGAGGCGGGGATCGTCGCGAACAGGTTGTTCATCAGGGTGCCTCCTGTGTGCGCCAACAACGACCACCGGTTGCGGCGGCTCGGCTCCCAGTGTGGCAGCCTGTGCCGAGCGGGCAACGCCATTTGTCGTCTCGGCGCCCCTACCGTACACTCGTTTGATTCCCGACGACCACGACTTCGAGGCGCGACCCATGGCGTTTGATTCCACTTCCACCTATGTGGCCACCGAGTCGCTCAAGCAGGCGGTGAACGCCGCCGTGACCCTGGAGCGGCCGCTGTTGATCAAGGGCGAGCCGGGCACCGGCAAGACCCTGCTGGCCGAGGAGCTGGCCGCCTCGCTCGACACCCGGCTGATCACCTGGCACATCAAGTCCTCCACCAAGGCCGCCCAGGGGCTCTACGAGTACGACGCGGTCAGCCGGCTGCGCGACTCCCAGCTGGGGGTCGCGGGCGTGGAGGACGTCGGCAACTACATCCGCCCCGGCAAGCTCTGGGAGGCCTTCACCTCGGATCAGCGGGTGGTGCTGCTGATCGACGAGATCGACAAGGCGGACATCGAGTTCCCCAACGACCTGCTCCAGGAACTGGATCGCATGGCGTTCCACGTCTACGAGACCGGGGAGACCATCACCGCGACGCACCGTCCGATCATCGTCATCACCTCCAACAACGAGAAGGAGCTTCCCGACGCCTTCCTGCGCCGCTGCTTCTTCCACTACATCGAGTTCCCCGACCGCGAGACCATGCAGGCGATCGTCGACGTGCACTTCCCCGACGTCGCCCCGAGGCTGGTCGGCGAGGCACTGGAGGTGTTCTTCGAACTGCGCGAGGCCCCGGGGCTGAAGAAGCGCCCCTCCACCTCGGAGCTGGTCGACTGGCTGAAGCTGCTGATGAGCGATGAGCTGGCCAAGGAGGCGCTCTATCAGCGCGACCCGGCGAAGGCGCTCCCGCCGCTCGCCGGGGCGCTCGTCAAGAACGAACAGGACACCCAGCTCCTGGAGCGGCTGGCGTTCATGATGCGCCGGCAAGGCCGGTAAGCCATGTTCATCGGCCTGTTCGAGACCCTCAAGCGCCACGAGGTGCCCGTCTCGCTGCGCGAACTGCTCGACCTCCATGCGGTGGTCGAGCGCGGCGTGGTGTTCGCCGACATGGAGGCCTTCTACCGGGTGGCGCGCACCGTGATGGTCAAGGACGAGCGCCACTTCGACCGCTTCGATCGCGCCTTCACCGCCTGGTTCGAGGGGCTCACGAGTCTCGACGCCGCCATCGAGGCAATGATTCCCGACGACTGGCTGCGCCGCGAGTTCGAGAAGCACCTCTCCGATGAGGAGAAGGCCAAGATCGCGTCCCTGGGCGGACTCAAGACGCTGATCGAGACCTTCAAGCAGCGCCTCGAGGAGCAGCAGGCGCGCCACGCCGGCGGCAACAAATGGATCGGCACCGGCGGCACCAGCCCCTTCGGCGCCTACGGCTACAACCCCGAGGGCATCCGCATCGGCCAGGACGGCTCGCGGCATCGCCGCGCGGTGAAGGTGTGGGACGAGCGGCGCTTTCGCGACTACGACGACAGCCTCGAACTCGGCACGCGCAACATCAAGATGGCCCTGCGCCGGCTCAGGCGGTTCGCCCGCCAAGGGGCGGCACAGGAGTTCGACATCGACGCGACCATCCGCGAGACCGCCCGCGACGCCGGCCTGCTCAACGTGCGCATGCGCCCGGAGCGCCACAACGCGGTGAAGGTGCTGCTGCTGCTCGACGTCGGCGGCTCCATGGATGACCACGTGCGCACCTGCGAGGAGCTCTTCTCGGCGGCACGCTCGGAGTTCAAGCACCTCGAGGCCTACTACTTCCACAACTGTCCCTACGAGGGGCTGTGGCGCGACAACCGACGGCGCGGCAGCGAGCGCATCCCGACCATGGACGTGCTGCACACCTACGGCGGCGACTACCAGGTGGTGATCGTCGGCGATGCCGCCATGTCGCCGTACGAGGTGACCCACCCCTGGGGCAGCGTCGAGCACATGAACGAGGAGGCGGGCGCCGTCTGGCTGCGGCGCCTGGTCGACGCCTTCCCGCACCTGGTCTGGCTCAACCCGCTCCCGCCGCGCGCCTGGGAGATGACACCCTCCACCCGGCTGATCCGCGAGCTGATCGCCGATCGCATGTACCCCATGACGCTGGCGGGGCTGGAGCGCGCCATGGCGGAGCTGGCGCGCTAGCCGCCATGGCTCGCCCCATCGCTAGCCTCGCCTGCCATATAGCTCTTAAGGGCTATATGGCATTTTTATAGGCCATAAAGGCTATTAGCTTGCCCTATAGGCCTGCACGGCTATGCTGGCGGTAAGGCCCCCGAGGAGCGAGCGACATGCCAGGACGAATTGCCGTGCTCACCGGCGACGTGATCGAGTCCCGCAAGGTCGGCGATCGGCCGCGCCTCTATCGACGGCTGGAGGCGACCCTGGCGGGACTCGCCTCCCGCCATGGCGGCCGCGGCGAGCGCTTCCGCGGCGACGGCTTCCAGCTCGCCCTGCCCCATGCCGCGGCGGCCATGGAGGCCGCCGTGGTCCTGCGGGCGGCGCTGATCGAGCACTCGGAACCCCACCAGCGCTGGGATGCGCGCATCGCCGTGGCGGTCGGGCCGGGAGAGCCCGGGGGGCGCGAGGCCGACGGCGAGACCTTCATCGCCTCGGGGCGCCGCCTGGATGCGCTCGCCGGCAGCGCCGGCCACCTGGCGCTGACCCTGCTGGACGAACCCGAGGACCCGGGACTCGACCTGCTGGTGCGCTTCATCGACGACCTGCTCGATGGCTGGTCCCCCTACGCGGCCGAGGTCGTCGGCCTGAGCCTGCAGGAAGACGGCTCCCAGCCGGTCTCCCAGCAGGCCCTGGCCGAGCGCCTGGGCATCACCCAGCCCAGCGTGCACAAGCGCCTGCGGGCCGCGCGCTGGGCCCTGCTCGCCGACACCCTCGCCTACCTTGGCGGGCGCCTCGACGACCGGGAACCGTCGACATCGGGGCCGAGGCCATGAGCGCCGTGGCCCTCTCCCTGCTCATGGCACTGGTGCTGGCCCATCTGGTCGGCGACTTCCTGCTGCAGCCGAGCCGCTGGGTGGAGGAGCGCCACCGCCTGCACCAGCGCTCGCCCCGCCTGCTGCTGCATGCCCTGCTGCACGGGGCGCTCGCCGGCGGCGTGCTGCTGGTGGCCGCCGGCGCCATGTCCCGGGGGCCGGCGGCCGCGCTTTACGGCGCGCTCGCGGTGGGCGCCAGCCACTGGCTGATCGATCTGGTCAAGTCCCGGCGGCCGGACGGCGAGCTGCGCTGGTTCCTGCTCGACCAGGCCGGCCACCTGCTGGTGCTGGCGGGGCTCTGGCTGGTCTGGCTGGAGAGCCTCGTCCCGCTGGCGGCACTCGGCGCCTGGCTGGCGACGCCCACGGTGCTGGGGGTGGCTACCGCCTACCTGCTGGTGACGCGCCCGCTGTCGATCGCCATCGCGCTGGTCATGCGGCGCTGGAGCGCCGAGCTCGAGGACACCGGCACCCTGGCCAGCGCCGGGGCGCGCATCGGCGTGCTGGAGCGGCTGCTGGTGCTGACCCTGGTGCTGCTGGACCAGCTTACCGCGGTGGGCTTCCTGCTGGCCGCCAAGTCGGTGCTGCGCTTCGGCGACCTGCGCGAGACCCGCGACCGCAAGCTCACCGAGTACGTGCTGCTCGGCACCCTGCTCAGCGTCTCGACGACCCTGGTGCTGGGGATGCTGGTGCGTCTGCTGCCGACGGGAGGCTGAACCATGCGCTACCGCGTGATGCTGCGGCCCTTCCTGCTATGGCTCCTGACCCTGATGCTGGTCGCCTGCGCCGGCCCCGGGACGCTGGAGCGCCGGGCGGGCTACACGGTCGACCACCGCCACGCGGCCCCCTCCCACAACAGCCGGGTGCGGCATCTGGTGCTGCACTACACCGACGGCGACGAGGCCGAGGCGCTGGCCACCCTGACGGGCCCCCATGTCAGCA
>JAWWBV010000257.1:0-4533 GCA_033720795.1 Halomonas sp.
GCCCAGGCCAGCGGCCAGTAGGAGGAGGAGAGCGAGAGCCGCAGCCGGTGGCCCCGAGGGAAGACCTGGGCCACATCGTTGAGCTGCAGTCGCACCCGGTAGCGGCGGCCCGGCTCCAGGGGACTCGGTGAAGCGTGGCTGTCACGATGCGTCAGGTTGAGCAGGCCGTAGGTGACCCGGGTGGCCTTGTCGTCGGGGGCCACGTCGCACAGGCGGGCCGCCACCATGGCCACCGGCCGGTCGGCGGCCAGCTCCAGCTCCACCACCGCCGCCCCCATCACCTCCAGCGGCGTCGTGAGCGGCGGGCTGTCGAAGGTCAGGGCGCCGCCATCCTCCTGGCGCTGGTCGTGGGCCAGGTCCGGGCCGGCGGCATAGGAGCACCACTTGCCGGCGAAGAGCCCGCAGGTCAGCGGCGACTGCACGGTCGGCTCGTGCTCCTCCTCTCCGGGATGCCCGTCGAGGTGCAGCCTGTCCGGCGAGAGCGGCAGCTTGACCTGCACGATGTTGGGGGAGGGCCAGCAGGGCTCGGCGACCCAGCGCCCGGGGCGACAGCCATAGCGGGTCGTCGGCGGCATGCTGTCCTGCATCCACACCTTGAGCGCCGGCTCCTCCTGCACCCCCGTGTCGCGCCCCTTGAGCCACTGATCCCACCAGCGCAGGCACTCCTGCAGGAAGCCGATGGCCGGCCCCGGCTCGCCCAGGTGCGGGTACTTGTGGCTCCAGGGGCCGATCAGCCCCTGGCAGCGGTCTGGCAGGTTCGCCACCAGGCGCTTGACGGCGTTGGAGTAGCCGTCCGACCAGCCGCTGACCGCCAGCACCGGCACCTGCACCCGGGAGAAGTCCTCGCAGATCGAGCCGTGGCGCCAGTAGGCATCGCGGTGCGGGTGCTCGAGCCAGGTGGCGAGCCACAGCCCGCTGCCCTCCAGGCGCCGGTGCCACATCGCCCGCCACGCCTCGCCGACCACCGCGGGGTCCGGCGGCAGGGAGTTGTAGGCGAACATGGTCGAGGCCCAGGAGAGGTTGTCCCCCAGCAGGCAGCCGCCCATGTAGTGGACGTCGTCGGCATAGCGGTCGTCGGTGGAGCAGACGCTGACCACCGCGCCGAGCTCGGGGGGCTGGCGGGCCGCCAGCTGCAGGCCGTTGAAGCCGCCCCAGGAGATGCCGATCATGCCGACCCGGCCGTCACACCAGGGCTGGTCAGCCAGCCAGCGCAGGATCGCCTCGCCGTCGACGAGTTCCTGCTCCAGGTATTCGTCGGTGAGCACGCCCCCGGAGTCGCCGCTGCCGCGGATGTCGACCCGGATCGAGGCGTAGCCGTGTCCGGCGAAGTAGTGGTGATGCTGGGCGTCGCGTCGCGCCGAGCCGTCGCGCAGCCGGTAGGGGATGTACTCGAGGATCGCCGGCACCGGGCGCTGCTCGGCGCCCGTCGGCAGCCAGAGACGCGCGCACAGCGCGACGCCGTCGTCCATGGGGATCCACACCGGGTCGTGGCACTCCACGCGATAGGGGAAGTCGGTGACGATACGCATGGCATCCTCCTCTCATCCTGACCGTTGTTGACGCTCAGGCCTCGTCTTCCTCGGGGAGCGGCTCGATCTCGAACGGCAGCATGCGCCGGCACTGCTCGATGCGAGCGTCCAGCGTCTCGCGATCGTCCGCCCCGATGAACAGCACGCCCAGCTCCCAGGAGAAGGAGTCCTGATGCCTGAGCTCGGAGAGCCGCATCCCCTCACGCACGTTAAGCTGCACCAGGGTGCCCGGAAACGCCGCCTCGACGCGACGGACCTCCTCCTCGTTCGGCACCCGACTCACCCGGCCATTGTCGAAGACCCTCAGCATTTGCTTGGCGGCCACGCCGTAGCGGCCCTCGCGATGGGGCATGCGCGGTGGCATGCCCAGCGCCACGTCGACCATCACCTGCAGATGCGGCGCCCCATCCACCAGCTGGAAGAGCGCGGCGTGGGAGCGCGAGATACGCGCGTTGACCTCGAGCAGCCAGAGCCGGTCGGCCTGCGCGTCGTGGAAGTACTCGATGTTGAAGGGCCCGTCATCAAAGCCGATCCGGGCGATGAATCGTCGGCTGAGCTCGAGCATCCGCTGCTGGAGCGCCTCGGGCAGCGAGGAGGGATACTCGTAGCGCAGCAGCACGGAGGAGTGCTCGCCGTCGCGCAGGCTGTCGACGATGCCCACCAGGTGCACCACACCGTTGAGGACGTAGCCCTCCAGGGTGAACTGACGCCCCGCCGAGATGATCGCCTCGGCGATGCAGTGATGCCCGGTCACCGCCGCCACCTCATCGGGCAGCTCCGCGTGGGCACAGACCTCATCGAAGGGCCGACCGAAGCGCCCGATGCCGGCGCGCATGACCGGCAGCACCTCGCGCAGGTGGTCGGCGTTCTCGATGCGAAAGCCCAGATGCGACGAATGCGCCTTGATCGGCTTGAGCCAGAACGGATAGTCGATCCGCACCGACTCGACGGCTCGCTCGTCGAAGGGGTCCAGCGCCTGGAAGGCCGGCACGCAGTCGGGGACCGAGCGCGCCTGCTCCAGGCGGCTCCAGTACTTGTGCTCGCACTTGAGCACGGCGGCGAGCGACGGCCCGGGCAAGCCACGGGCCTGGCGCAACACGGGCAAGAGTCCGCTGGTGGGGAAGTCCCAGTAGCCGACGATGGCATCCACCGGCCCCTCGAAGCGGTTGAGTTCCGCCAGCGCCTCGTCCACCAGGCGATCGAAGGGATACTCCTCGGCGTGCACCACCTTCTCGAGGGTCAGCAACGGATGAAAGGCGTACTCCTCGGCGTGACGAAGATGCGGCAGCAGGCGTTGCGACAGCTGATCCTGGCCGACGATGAAGACGTTCCAGCGCATGGGGATTCCTCCAGACGGGCCATCCCATGGCAGCGGACCCGGCGTCTCGTCCCACCCTCCAGCATGGCAAGCGATCCGCGACTCTGCCTCCGGGATATATGCCGCGCCCCCGCACATGCCGTGCCTGGAGGAGAGATCGGGGCTGGCGAGGAGGGAGACATGGTGCCGGCAAGGACCAAGCCGCTAGACTGCAGGTAGCGAGGCTCAGCATACCGCGGCGTGCCGCTCGCCACCGTCCAACTCACGTCAAGCCGTCAAGGATGCCCCGCATGACCCTGAGCAAGACCCGCACCAGCTTCTATCGCCGCCTCTACGTCGCCCACCTGGTGGTCAGCGGGGCCGCCAGCGTGCCGGCGATCATGGAGGCCACCGGCATGCCCCGGCGCACCGCCCAGGACACCCTCGCCGCCCTGGCCGAGCTGGACATGGTCTGCGAGTTCGAGCACTTGCCCGGCGAGCGCCACAACATCGGCGCCTACGTGATTCGCGACTGGGGCCCCATCGACCCGACCTGGGTGGCCCACCACGCCGAGCGACTGCGCCAGGCCCTGGGCTATCCGCCGCGGCACTGAGGCCGCGCCCCGTCGTCAGCCGTTGCCCTTCGAGGGGAAGCGATAGCCGAGGGCCTCCAGGGGCGCCCGGAGCGCGGCCGGAAGCGACGCGACATCCTCTTCATCTCCTGGCGCCCTGGGCAGGACCAGCACGCCGGCCTCGTCGTGCTCGACGCCCACCACCTCGCCGCAGCGGCGACAAGACAGGCCCACCCCGCCCGACGCCGCCTCGCGAGAGGCGAGCGCATCGACGCCCTCCCCGACCTGCACCGCCTCCAGCGGCCAGAGGGTGACGGGCTCGCCGGCCGGGTCCACGGCACCGCCGAACGCCCCCCCGCAGGCCAGCAGGCACACCGCGCCGCAGTCGCAGGCCAGCCGTTGATAGAGACCGTTGCTCATCGTGCCCTCCTCGATCGATGGGTATCCCTGGCCATCGTGGCAGGACCTGGGCCTGTCCCCAAGCCCAACCCGGGGTGCTCGACATGGATTTTCTCCAATGACGCCCTCGCTGAGCGGCCCTCGCCACTGGTCGGTCCGGGTTAACGATGGATGACGTCAGCCCGACAGATGGAACTTCCTCATCTCGACCATGCACTGTCGATTGACCAGACCTACCGCTCCCGACACCAATTCATCGGCACCAAGACTGCCATCATGTTGACTCCGACAGGGCGAGATATCGCGAAGAGGACGTTTCGACACTCCAGGAAGGGCGCGATTCCATCCCTTGTGGCCAACGAGATAACCATCTTCTTCATCACTCGTCGTATAAAAAAGACTATCCAGCTCGCACTCAAGAAAGGAGAAAAATCATACGACGTCATTTAATCCTGAAACCACCATAAGAAAGAGGATCAGGTCGACAGCCAACAGAAAAAGCGACTCGATCATCAATATCATGACGCCCTGACCTGGACTGTATCATCACATCAACACGGCAGCTCTAAATCCTGTTTTCTTCAGTATCTTTTCGCCAACCAGAGAACAGTTATCGACATGAATAAAAATATAAACAGAACGGTCATCCCGATAATTATCTCCATGTTCGTAAGCGCCTGCACAACGGTTGGCACGCATGATCGCGACACATTCGCCTCCACGGACTTCGGGCCAA
>JAWWBV010000258.1:0-4532 GCA_033720795.1 Halomonas sp.
CCAAAATGCCAATTATTGAAGATGGTGATGCGGATCGATAACGGCGAGGGTTGCCCAGAGGATAGGGGCAAGGTGGGATAACGGCTAGCGGGAAGCGGCCGGCGAGGCAGCCGGGCTAGGGGGTCTGGAAGGCCACCCGGGTGCCATGGGCCAGCCCGCTCTGCGGGTCGCGCCGGGAGGCGGGCAGGCCGATCATCTGGACGGTGGGCATTCGCCAGTGGCTACCTCGGCGACCCGCGGCCAGTCGCCGAGGGCCTCGAGGGTCACGCGGTCGGGCAGGGGGCTAGCGCGATGTACGGGATGTGGCATGCTCGCGGTGCCCCTTCGGCGCGGCCTCGAGGCGCGCCACCCGGTGAAGGAAGCCCATGGCGATCAGCGGCGTCAGCACGCAGAACAGCAGCGCATAGCGCAGCGAGGCGTCGCCCAGCGCAAGGCTCAGCAGGTCGCTGATGGCGCCGATGGCCAGCGGCCCCAGGCCCACGCCGAACACCGTCACCGCGACGGTCTGGATGGCCAGCGCCGTGGCGCGGGCGTCGGGCGCCACCAGGTGGGTGATGTGGCTCAGCACCGGCCCGACCCACCAGACGGCGAAGAAGCCGTTCACGCCGCACCACAGCATGGCCACGGGCACCGGCAGCTCGCCGAGCATGATCCGCGCGTCGCTGGGCCAGAGCAGGTAGGCCAGCATGGCGACGATGCCCACCAGGTGGCCGATCTGCGGGATGCGCAGCCGCCACACCGGATGACGGCCGACCAGGCGGTCGGTGACCCAGCCGCTGAACAGCATGCCCAGCGCCGCCGAGCCGCCGCCGATCACCCCGGCCAGCAGCCCCGCCTGGCGCAGCTCCAGGCCGTGGATGCGCACCAGGAAGGTGGCGTTCCACATGCCGTAGGCGTTGGCCCCCAGGGTGGTGATGGCGCTGGCGATGATCAGGGTGCGAAAGGCGGGCTGGCCCCACAGGCCGCGCACGCTCTCGAGCAGGCTCTGGACGGGAATCTCCAGGCTGGTCGGCGCGTCCCAGGTGCCGCGCCGCGGCTCGCGCACCAGCACGCCGAGCAGCAGGGCGAGCCCCAGGGCCGGCGTGCCGATCGCCATGAAGGCCTGGCGCCAGCCGTACGCCTCGACCAGCCAGGCGCCCAGGCTGAGCGCCAGGATGGCGGCCAGGGTCGGCGCGGTGGTGAAGCAGCTGATGGCGAAGGCCCGGCGTCGCGGCGGGTAGAGATCGGCGATCATCGACAGCGACGAGGCCGTCACCGGCGCCTCGACCACCGCCACCAGCATGCGCGCCAGCACCAGCACGACAAAGCCGGTGGAAAGCCCGCAGAGGATCGTCGCCAGCCCCCAGCAGAGCGCGCACAGGCCGAGCAGCCGGGTGCGCGGCACGCGATCGGCCTGGCGGCCGGCGATCAGCGCGAAGACGGCATAGACCGCGGCGAAGGCCAGGCCGGAGACCAGCCCCATGGCGGTGTCGCCGACCCCGAACTCGCGCTGGATCGGCCCGATCATCACCGCCAGCACCTGGCGGCCGATGAAGTTGTCGGTGTAGAGCAGGGTCAGCAGCAGCAGCAGGCCGTGGCGCCGCCAGGGCGACGCCACGGGACCGCTGGCCACGGAGGCGGAGGCGGTCATCGGCGCTATCCGGCCTGGCGTTCGCGGGCCATGGACATGGCGGTGTCGTCGATCATGTCCTCCTGGCCGCCCACGGTGCCGCGCCGGCCGAGCTCGACCAGGATGTCCCGGGCCGGCACGCCGTACTTCTTCTCGGCGCGCTGGGCGAACAGCAGGAAGGAGGAGTAGACGCCGGCATAGCCCAGCGTCAGGGCGTCGCGGTCGAGCCGGATCGGTTGGTCCATCAGCGGCACCACCAGGTCCTCGGCGACGTCCATCAGCGCGAACAGGTCGACGCCGTGCGCCACGCCCATGCGCTCCAGCACCGCCACGAAGACCTCCAGCGGCGTGTTGCCGGCGCCCGCCCCGAGGCCCGCGGCCGAGCCGTCGATGCGCGAGGCGCCGGCCTCGATGGCGGCCAGCGAGTTGGCGATGCCCATGCCGAGGTTGTGGTGGCCGTGAAAGCCGATCTCGGTGGCCGGGTCGAGCTCGCTACGCAGCAGGCCGAGGCGCGCGGTGACGTCGTCGGGCAGCATGTAGCCGGCGGAGTCCGTGCAGTAGATGCAGTTGGCGCCGAAGGCCTCCATCAGCCGCGCCTGCTCGAGCAGCTGCTCCGGCGAGATCATGTGCGCCATCATCAGGAAGCCCACGGTATCCAGGCCCAGCTGGCGGGCCATGCCGATGTGCTGCTCGGCGACGTCGGCCTCGGTGCAGTGGGTGGCGATGCGGATGGTGGAGACCCCGAGGTCCCGGGCCATGCGCAGGTGGTCGACGGTGCCGATGCCCGGCAGCAGCAGGGCGGAGACCCTGGCCTGCTGCATCTTCGGGATGACCGCCTTGAGGTACTCCTCGTCGCTGTGGGCGGGGAAGCCGTAGTTGAGCGAGGCGCCGCCCAGGCCGTCGCCGTGGGTGACCTCGATCAGCGGCACGCCGGCCCGGTCGAGGCCGGTGGCGATGGCGACCATCTCGTCGAGGCTGATCTGGTGCCCCTTGGCGTGCATGCCGTCGCGCAGGGACATGTCGTGCAGGGTGATGCGCTTGCCGTGCAGGTTCATGAGAGGCTCCTCAGGCGGTGACGGGGGTGAGGTCGAGATTGCCGCTGGCGAGCTCGGCGGCGAACATCTCCGCGGTGCGCATCGCCGAGGCGGTCATGATGTCGAGGTTGCCGGCGTAGGTGGGCAGGAAGTCACCCAGCCCCTCGACCTCCAGGTAGACCGAGACCTTGCGGCCGTCGAATACCGGGCCGTTCTTGAGCCGGTAGCCCGGCACGTAGCGCTGCACCGCCGCGATCATGGCGTGGACCGAGTCGGTGATCGCCGCCTGGTCGGGCTCGCTCTCGGTCAGGCAGTGGATGGTGTCGCGCATGATCAGCGGCGGCTCGGCGGGATTGATGACGATGATCGCCTTGCCGCGCCGGGCGCCGCCCACCTGCTCGACGGCGCCGGCGGTGGTGCGGGTGAACTCGTCGATGTTCTGGCGGGTGCCCGGGCCCACCGAGCGCGACGATACCGTGGCGACGATCTCGCCATACTCCACCGCCTGGACGCGGCTCACCGCGTGGACCATGGGGATCGTCGCCTGGCCGCCGCAGGTCACCATGTTGACGTTCATGGTGCCGTTGCCCAGGTGCGCCTCGAGGTTGACCGGCGGCACGCAGTAGGGGCCGATGGCGGCCGGCGTCAGGTCGATCATCAGCACCCCCCGGGCGTTGAGGCGCCGCGAGTTCTCGGCGTGGGCATAGGCCGAGGTGGCGTCGAAGGCGATCTGGATGCCGTCCTCCTCGACGTGGGGCAGCAGGCCGTCGAGGCCCTCGGCGGTGGTCTTCAGGCCCATCTGGCGGGCTCGCTCGAGGCCCTCGGAGGCGGCATCGATGCCGACCATCCATACCGGTTCCAGCAGGGGGCTTCTGGCCAGCTTGTAGAGCAGGTCGGTGCCGATGTTGCCGGAGCCGATCAGGGCACAGCGGATCTTGTTCATGGGGGATGACCCTCCAGTCAGGGATGGCGAATCGGGAGTTCGTCAGGCGAAGGCGATCGCGCAGTCGCCGAGGCCCTCGATGCTCAGGTGGAAGCGGTCGCCGGCCACCACCGGGATCAGCGGCGCGAGGGCGCCGGAGAGGATCAGCTCGCCGGCGCGCAGCGGGATGCCGTAGCCGCCCAGGGTGTTGGCCAGCCAGGCGACGGCCTCGGCGGGATGGCCCTGGACCGCGGCGCCGGTGCCCTGGCCGACGCGCTCGCCGTTGCACCAGATCTGCATCTGCGCCGCGGCCAGGTCGAGTTCGTCGGGCGCGCGGCGGGTCTCGCCGATCACGAAGACGCCGCAGGAGGCGTTGTCGGCCACGGTGTCCTCGATGCGGATGCGCCAGTCGTCGATGCGCGAGTCGACGATCTCGAAGCAGGGACTCACCCAGTCGGTGGCGGCCAGCACGTCGTCGCGGGTGATGCCGGGGCCTTTGAGGTCGGCCTTGAGCATGAAGGCGATCTCGCCCTCGGCGCGGGGCTGGATCAGCCCGGCCTCGGAAAGCGAGACGCAGGCGCCGGGCGGGTAGTGCATGCGGTCGGTGAGAAAGCCGAAGTCCGGCTGGTGGACGTCGAGCATCTCCTGGACGGCGCGGCTGGTGACGCCGATCTTCTTGCCGATCACGCGCTCGCCTGAGGCCTCGCGGCGGGCGAGCGCATGCAGCGAGATGCGGTAGGCGGCGTCGATGCCGAACGCGCCGTGGCGCGTGGTCAGCGGCGTCACGGTGCGGGCCTGCGTCAGGGCGTCGAACAGCTCGTCGCCGAGCGCCTCGATCAGTGCGGAATTCATCATGGATCTCCTCGAGGATCAGCCCGGCCAGACGCTGCCTTCGGCACCGCCGTCGACCTCGATGACCTTGCCGGTCACCCAGGCGCTGGCCGGCGAGGCGAGATAGAGCGCGGCG
>JAWWBV010000259.1:0-4532 GCA_033720795.1 Halomonas sp.
CGAGTGGCTCAGCGAGCGCTACCTGGTCGACGAGGCGGACATCGTCGAGGACGACGACCCGGGCCTCGACGACCGGCTGACCACCCGCTACCGCGCCGAGCAGGGGCAGTTTTTCCTGCGCCTGCCCCGGGGCCGCTGCGCCGTGCTGCCGACCCCCACCACCGTGGAGCAGATCGCCGCCTGGCTGGCCGAGGCCATCGCCCGGGAGAGCGGCCGCGCCACCCGGGTCCAGGCCTTCGAGGGGATCGACAAGGGGGCCATCGCCGAGGCGCGTCCGTGAAGTTCGCCACGGCGAACGCCTCCCCCGGCGAGTGCCGTCCGGGCTGCGGCGCCTGCTGCATCGCGCCGTCGATCAGCTCGCCGATTCCGGGCATGCCCGACGGCAAGCCGGCGGGGGTACGCTGCATCCAGCTCGACGAGGCGAACCTCTGCCGGCTGTTCGGTGATCCGCGCCGCCCGACGGTCTGCGCGCGCTTCGACTATGACCGCGAGCTCTGTGGCGACCACCGCGACGAGGCGCTCACGCGCATCGAGGCCCTGGAGCTCGCCACCTGAACGACGGCGATACGTCGTCCCAACCAACGACAGCGGCGCCCCTTGGGGCGCCGCTGTCGTTGGTTGGCATCGCGTCGACGAGCCTGGTGTCAGGAGGAGAGGTCCTCGACGTGGGGCAGGCGACGGTCGAGCAGGCTTCGCCAGCGCATCAGCACCGGGGCATCGCCGTGGCTCACCACCCCCAGCAGGCGACGGAACTCCGCCCGGGCCGCCTCGTCACGCGGGTCGATCAGCGTCAACCAGAGCTCCAGCGATGAGAGCTGCTGGTGCAGGTTGCCGTCCTCCCGGGCATGCACCAGGGCCTGCTCGGCCAGGCTCTTGACCTCCTCGCGGGCGTGTCCCAGGCGATGACGGATCCGCGCCAGGTTGAGCGCCAGCTCGGAAACGAACAGCGTGGTCCGCTCCCGGGCGATCATCAGGCATTGATCGAGGTAGTCCTCGGCGCGGGACAGCTCGCCCAGGGCCACGCAGGCATCCACGTACCACAGCGCCGGACGCTGGTAGGGATCGCGACCGGTGACCTCGGCCAGCTCCTCCAGGGCCGACTCGATCTGGGCCAGGCCATCCCGGTCGCCGGCCAGCGCCCGCTGCCAGCCCAGCACGCAGCGCGAGGCGACCTGCCAGAGATGCAGGTCGGGCGTGCCGGTCAGCTCGAAGGCGCGCTCGGCGCGGGCGGTGGCCAGGTGCACGTGGCCCAGCTGGCGGTAGAGCGCCGCGGCATACATCAGCGCCATGGCGAGGCTGCCCGGGTGATTGATGCGCTCGGCCAGGCGAATGGCCGACTCCACCTGCCGCTCCGCCCGCTGGTAGTCGCCGCGCAGGCAGAGCGCCCAGCCCTGGAAGCAGGCCGCGGCCACCTGGGGATGATCGGAGAACGGCAGCCACTCGATCATCATCGAGGCGTTGAGCGGATCGATCTCCTCGAGGTGGTCGTAGGCCTGGGAGATGCGCCCCGCCCAGTACTCGCAGCTGGCGCGGGCGAAATCGGCCAGGCGCCGGTAGCGGGGATCCTCCAGGCGGTCGGCGAGGCCGGCCAGCCGCGAGGCCAGCGTGAAGGCGTCGGCATGGGCATGGCGCTGGCTGCAGCCCACCCACAGCCCCCACTTGACCAGGAACGCCTGCTCCAGGTCGCCGCCCTCCTCCGGGCCGCCCGGCTGCTGAGCCAGCAGTTCCCGGGCGCGCACGAAGCTCTCGTGGGCGGTGGGCGAGCCGTGGCCCTCCAGGGCGAAGGCCGCCTGGCCGCGCACGGTGAGCAGGCTGATCTCGCGCTCCGCCTGATCCTCGACGTGGCGCAGGCTCGCCAGGCCGAAATCGGCCATCTTCAGCGCCGTGCGGTTGGCGCTGACCTTGAGGGCCTCCCGGGCGGCCAGCTCGAAGTAGCGGGCGCCGCGGGCATAGTGACCGCTGCGCCGCAGGTGGGTGGCGAAGTCGCCGGGGTGGCGACTGATCCACATCGGGAAGTGCTCCTCGATCAGGCTGACCACCTGGCGGTGGATGCTCACCCGCACGTCGCGGGGACAGGCCAGGTAGGCGGCCTCCTGGAGCAGCTGATGGGTGAACTGGTACTCGCGCTCGGCCGACTCGCCGTCGGCCGGCTCGATGATCTCCAGGCGCCGCATGTGCTCCAGGGCCGTGGAGAGGCGGCTCATCTCCCAGCCGCTGCACTCGGCGAGGAAGTCGAGGCGGAAGCGGCGCCCCAGCACCGCCGCCACGTGGGCGACCTCACGGTCGCCATCGAGCTGATCGATGCGGCTGGCCAGGAGCCCGAGCAGGCCGTGGGGCAGCTCGTCGAGCTGCACACTGCGTCCCTCGCGGCGATCCATGTCCACCCGCCGGCAGATCTCCTGCAGGTAGAGCGGCACCCCGTCGCAGCGCTCGATGATCTGGCCACGCAGCCGCGGGCTGAGGTGGATCCGGTAGCGGCGCGCGAGCTGCGAGAGCAGCCGGGAGGACTGGGTTGGATCGAGCCGTCCCAGCGAGATCTGCTGGTCCCAGTGCAGCCGCGCCGGCAGCGCCTCGCGACCGTGGTGGCTGGCCACCAGCAGGAAGGGGCAGTTGATCGGCAGCCGCGCCTGGAGGCCGGCCAGCACCTTGAAGGAGGGCTCGTCGAGCCACTGCAGGTCGTCGATCATCAGCACCAGGGTGCGCTGGCGAGTCAGCTCGCCGATCAGGCGGTGCAGCAGCCCCACCACCAGCTCCACGGCCTCGCCGCTCTGGGCCAGCACGGCCATCTCCCGGGGTTCGCGCACGCCGAGCGCCTCCTCGAGCAGCAGCCGCGGGTCGGTGTCGGGCGCGAGCGCCTCGTCATCGTCCAGCAGGCGGGACACCGTAGCCTCCTCGATGCGACCGCCCAGGTGCCAGCGCAGCAGCTGGCGCGCCACACCATAAGGCTCCTGCACGGAGAGTCGGGTGGTCGGCTGCCAGCAGATCGCCGCCTCGCGGCTCTGCTCGAGCTGGCGAAAGCCCACCAGCAGCGCCGACTTGCCGAGTCCCGAGGGGCCACGCACCAGCACGCTCTGGCGCAGGCCGATGCCCGCGCGGGCCAGGGCGTCGCGCAGCGTGCGCAGCGAGGTCTCCCGGCCCACCAGGCTCGGCGGCAGGGCCTCGCGCCCGCCTTCGTTCGCGCCGAGGACCAGCGCCCGCAGGCGCACGCGCCCGTCGCTGGCCACCAGGCGCGTGGAGAGACGCGGCTGCAGGTCCAGGGCCGGCGGCATGTGCTGGCTGGCATCCTGGGAGATCACCAGCTCGCTGCCGCTGGCGGCGCTCATCAGGTCCAGGGAGCCCTGGGTCACCTGCCCCAGGGGGTCGACCAGGTGGCGCTCGGGCAGATAGACCACGCGCCCGCTGTCGAGCCCCGCGGCCAGTTCGATGCTGGGCGGCTCGCCCTCGCCGCTCCAGTGCCGCAGCGACTCCTCGGGCAGCACGCGACGGCAGTGCTCATAGAGGGCGACCAGCTCGGCCAGCTGATGCGCCGGACCGTGGGTGCCGAAGCAGGCCAGCCCCAGGCCGCCGGTCGCCCCGGGCAGCCAGAAGCCGCCCAGGTGGTGACACTGCTGCTCGAGCCAGCGCATCAGTTCGACCTGCAGCGCCAGGCAGGCGCGGGCGTCGGCGCGATCCGAGAGATCGGCCTTGAGGCGCAGACGAATGGCCATCACCGAGAGCTGGCGCTGCTCGATCTCGTCCTCGCGCAGTGGCGCACTGTCCGTGGCCAGGGTCCGCGAGAAGGCGCCGCTGGGCCCCAGCGGCGCGCCCTCGGCCGGCGCATCGGACCAGTAGCGGGCCAGCTGAAGGAAGGCGGGCTCGGGCTGCTGGCCGGAGAGCGCCAGCAGCTGAAGGTAGGCGTTGTACTGCTCATGGGCGGCGGCCAGTTGGCCCTGCTCGGCGAGCTGGCGTACCAGGCGCTCGTGGAAGGGGCCATAGCCCGAGAAGCGACTGACCAGCGCCTCCAGCACCTCGGCGGGCACCGGCTCATCGCGCTCCAGCACCCCCTCGGCGAAGCGGATCACGCGCTGACGCCATTCGTTGCGCACCCGCACCAGCCAGCGCTGATACTCGGCGCAGCTCCCGAGCTGCAGCTCCTCGACGAGATCACCGCGGTAGCAGGCGAGCGCCGCCTCGAGGGTGGCCACGTCGCCGGGGCCGTCGAGCAGGGCCTGCAGGCGGTGCATGTCGAAGCGCCAGGCCTCGGGCAGCCGGAAGGCGATGGTCTGGCGGGAGACCGCCAGCACCCGTTCGGCTTCGTCACCCAGCGACTGGCGCAGGCAGTGCAAGGCGTGACGCAAGTTGGTGCGTCCCGACGACAGTCCCTGATCGGGCCACAGCAGCTCGGCCAGGGTGGCGCGGTTGACGGGCTGATCATGCAGCAGCAGATAGACCAGCAGCGCCTTGACCTTGTCGTAGCTGAACTGGGTCAGGACGTCGTCGCCCAGGTTCAGTGAAAAGTGGCCGAAGAGTGCCAGGTGATCCCGGTCGTTCTC
>JAWWBV010000260.1:0-4509 GCA_033720795.1 Halomonas sp.
GCTGTTCGCCTTCCAGGGCGACGTCATCCTGAAGGCGCCGCTGCATATCGTGCTGATCGCCGTGCCGCTGATCCTGCAGACCTTCCTGATCTTCTTCCTCGCCTACGGCTGGGCGAAGGCCTGGCGGGTGCCCCACTGCGTGGCCGCGCCCGGGGCGATGATCGGTGCCAGCAACTTCTTCGAGCTGGCGGTGGCCGCCGCCATCGCGCTGTTCGGCCTGCAGTCGGGCGCGGCGCTGGCGACGGTGGTCGGCGTGCTGGTGGAGGTGCCGGTGATGCTCGCCCTGGTGCGCATCGCCAACGCCACCCGCGACCGCTTCCCGGCGGGGCCGGCCTGAAAACGCGGCACCCCGATTCAGCAGAGCGAGGCGCGTCGCTCCGGCCGCTGGCCCATGGCGTGGAGGCGCGCGCGCAGCGCCTCGAGTCGAGGGGCCTCGCCCTGGGCCGCCGCCTCCAGGGTGGCCATCACCCAGCCCGGCAGGCTAGCCTCGACCCCGTAGTAGACCCACTGGCCCTCGCGGCGATCGTCAAGCAGGCCGCACTGGCGCAGCTGCGCCAGGTGCCTCGACGCCTTGGGCTGCGAGACCTCCAGCGCATGGGTCATCTCGCAGACGCAGAGCTCCTGCTCGCGCAGCACGAGCAGCGTCAGCATCAGGCGAGTCTCGTCGCCCAGGCACTTGAAGACACGGACCGGGTCCAGCGACATCGAGGGTTCCTCCAGGGAGTATCGACATGATTCTACGCGACGAGGGCCGGGTCGCGCAGCACGGCGCCGGGCAGTGCGAGCCGTCGGAGGGGAGCGCATGAGCCGCGTCCTGCAGCGCCATCCGCTCGCCGTCATCGTGCTGGCCCAGCTCTGCGGCACCTCGCTGTGGTTCTCCGTCAACGGCGTGGGCTTCTCGCTGGCCCGGGACCTCGGCGTCACCGAGGCCGATCTGGGCCGGCTGACGCTGGCCGTCCAGGCCGGCTTCATCCTCGGCACCCTCACCATCGCCGCCAGCGGCCTGGCCGACCGCTTCCGGGCCAGCCGCATCTTCGCCGTCTCCTGCCTGCTCGGCGCGCTGATCAACGCGGGCTTCGTGCTGGCCGCCGAGCACACCGCCGCCGGCCTGCTGCTGCGCTTCGCCACCGGGCTGTGCCTGGCCGGCATCTATCCCCTGGGCATGAAGCTCGTCATCGGCTGGACGCCGACCCACAAGGGGGCGGCGCTGGCCTGGCTGGTCGGCATGCTGACCCTCGGCACCGCCCTGCCCCACCTGCTGCGCGGCTCGACCCTGGGCCTGCCCTGGGCGTGGCCGCTGCTCGGCGCCTCGCTGCTGGCGCTGGCGGGCGGGGCGGCCATCCATCGGCTCGGCGACGGCCCGCACCTGCCGCCCCCGGCCGGCCCCACCCGGCTGCGGGAGGGCCTGGCCGGCCTTCGCGCACCGCGCTTTCGCGCCGTGGCCGGTGGCTACTTCGGCCACTGCTGGGAGCTCTACGCGCTGTGGATGCTGACGCCCTTCCTGGTGGCGAGGGAGCTGGGGCGGCTGGGGGCACCGACGGACCTGGTGCCGTGGCTGTCGTTCGGCGTCATCGCGCTGGGACTCGCGGGCTGCGTGGGGGGCGGAGAACTGAGTCGCCGCCTGGGCAGCCTCTGGGTGGCCAGGCGGGCGCTCGCCGTCTCCGGGCTGACCTGCCTGGCCTATCCGCTGCTGGCCTGGGCGCCGCCCGGCCTGCTGCTCGCGCTGCTCGCCGTCTGGGGCCTCACGGTGATCGCCGATTCCCCCCAGTTCTCGGCGCTGGCCGCCGCCACCGCCCCCCACGCCCGGATCGGCTCGACGCTGGCGGTGATGAACGCGGTGGGCTTCGCCCTGACCATTCCGGCGATCTCGCTGACCTCGAGCCTGTGGGCGGCCCAGGGCCCCTGGGTGCTGTGGTGGCTGCTGCCGGGGCCGGTCCTCGGGCTCTGGGCGATGCGGCGCCTGCTCTGACCGACACGCTACCGTGATCGCATCAGATGCCCATGGCACCCGGCAACGGCACGCCGGGCAGCAGGCCGAGCCCGCGCCATCGGGAAGGGGCTAGTCGTCATCGCTCCATCCGGCGGCCCGGAGTCGTGCCTTGAGACGCTGGTTCTCCTCGATCAGGTCGGCCGCCAGGGCGGCGAGCTCGGGTGCGGCCTCGAAGTCACGTTCCAGCCGGTACAGCCGCCGGGCCCGGGTCAGGTCGTGACTGGTGAAGCGCCAGCTCGCCACATAGGGCGACCCATCGGCCAGCAGGCCGCTCTCGATGCGTTCGACGACCCACTCGACCTCGACCGAACAGGCCCGCGCCAGCTCCTCGAGCGTCAGGGTCGCCTCGTCGATCAGCTCGCCGCGGGCGACATGCCGCTGTGCCATGGCCTAGCCTCCCCTCCGCCGGCGCGGATCGAAAGCGAGCTCCCGCGCCATGGTCTCATAGAGCTCCCGGGCCCTATCGGTATCGGCCGGGGGCAGCACCACCTCGAGCTCCACGTAGAGATCGCCCGGTTCGGGTCCCGGAATCCCGCGCCCCTTCAGGCGCAGACGGCGCCCGGACTGTGAGCCGGCGGGCACCTTCACCTTGACCACTCCGGAGGGCGTCGGCGCCTCGATGCTGGCACCCAGGGCGGCCTCCCAGGGCGTGACCGGCACCCGTTGATGCACGTCCCGACCCTCGACGCGATAGCGTGGATCCGGGGTGAAGTGAATCTCCAGAAAGAGGTCGCCCGCCGGCCCCCCTCCGATGCCGGCTCCCCCCTGGCCGGCGAGACGGATATGCTGGCCCGCCTTCACCCCCTTGGGGATGCGCACCTTGAGGGTGTGCTCTCGGGACAGCACGCGTCCCTGGGCGTCGACCCGGGGCACCTGCAGGGTGATCGCCCGGGTCGCGCCGTGGTAGGCGTCCTCGAGGTCGATGACGACCTTGGCGTGACGATCCTCGCCGCGCATCTGATGGCCGCGGCGCCCTCGCCCCGCCCAGCCGCCCCTTCCGAAGAGATTGGCGAAGAAGTCGCTGAACTCCCCGAGGTCGGCCTCTTCGAAGCCTCCCCCGCTGAACTCGAATCCAGCATCCCAGTCCGGTGGCGGCTGGAAATCCTGGCCCGGCCGATAGTGCCGGCCCAGCTGATCGTAGGCGAGACGCTTCTCGGGATCGGCAAGCACCGCCTTGGCCTCGTTGATCTCCTGCATGCGCAGCTCGGCGTCCGGATCCTTGCTGACGTCGGGATGGTACTGTCGCGCCAGCTTGCGATACGCCTTCTTGATCTCCTCGGTCGTCGCGGTCTTCTCCACCCCGAGAACCTGGTAGTAATCCTTGAATTCCACGTGAAAGCACTCCGGCGGGCGGCCCTGTCGATCCCGGCAGGATGACCCCAGCGTCACACCTGGCAGGACGGCGGCGATTGACTCAAGCCTAGTCGAAGATGGCCGAAGGACGCAGCCAGGCACCGCCGTGCCTCCCTGGTCAGGCGTCGTCAGCGGGCCGACGCTTCCCGCGGCAGCGCCAGGGCCATCAGCGCACTGGCGGCCACCAGGGCGGATGAGATCCCCAGGCAGGCGGCGAGCCCGTGGACCTGGTAGACCCAGCCGGAGAGCAGGGTCCCGGCGAGGCGGCCCATGGCGTTGGCCATGTAGTAGAAGCCCACGTCCATGGAGACGCCATCGGCGCGGGCGTAGTGGACGATCAGGTAGCTGTGCCAGCTGGAGTTGATGGCGAACAGCACCCCGAAGGCCAGCAGTCCCGCCACCAGGGCGCCCACCTCGGCCAGAGGCAGCAGGGCCAGCAGGGCCGGCAGGCCGGCCAGCGCCAGGGCCCAGGCCGCCGTGACAGCCCGTGGCCCACCCTTCACCAGGCCGGTCAGGCGCGGCGCCTGGGTCTGCACCCCGCCGTAGCCGATGATCCAGAGGGCCAGCAGGCCACCCACCGTCCAGTGACTCCAGCCGTGCTGGTCCTGGAGGAACACCGGCAATGCGACCACGAACCAGACGTCCCGGGAGGCGAACAGGCAGAGCCGGGCCGCCGAGAGCACGTTGACGGCCCGCGACGTGGAGAACACCTCGCCGAACCTGGGCTTGTTCTTCTGGCGCCCCAGGTCGGCCTTGAGTCGCACCAGCGACAGAACGAGCACGCCCACCAGCATCAGTGCCATGGCGATGACGGCGCCACGGAAGCCGATCAGGGTCAGCAGCGCGCCGCCGAGGAAGAAGCCGGCGCCCTTGAGCGCGTTCTTGGAACCGGTGAGGATCGCCACCCAGCGGTAGAGGGCGCTGCCGGTACTGGGGCTGTTCCTGGGCACCAGCACCTTCACCGCGCTCTTGGCGCTCATCTTGTTGAGGTCCTTGGCGATCCCCGAGAGCGCCTGGGCGGCCATCACCCAGGGCACGGTCAGCGCCGTGGCGGGCACCAACAGCATGGCCAGCGCCACGACCTGCAGGGCGAGGCCGGCGTTCATGGTGCGGTTGAGCCCCAGGCGCGCGCCCAGCCAGCCGCCCACCAGGTTGGTGACCACGCC
>JAWWBV010000261.1:0-4502 GCA_033720795.1 Halomonas sp.
AGGACAACCGCATCGACGCGAAGGAGCGGGTCGAGATTGCCAGGGCGGTGCAGGAAGAGATCGACGCGCTGTGCAAGCTGCGTAGCGCGCTGGAAGCCGTGGCCGAGCCGAAGCTGGCTCGCGCCTAAACGAGGAAGCCCGGCGCGCTGGGGAGCGAGGACCGGGCTTCAAGATCCAGTAAATGGATAGGAGTAGCGTAATGCAACACTCGAAGGTAATCAACTTCCCTGACCGCAGCAGCGAGAGCGAAGACTTCTTCGCGTTCTGGGAGGACTGTAAGGCGACCGGGCAAAGGATCAGCTATGAAAGGGCGTCCTGGCTGTTCCACGCCAAGCCCGAGGAGTATTTCAGCCGGGCCGGGTGGGTGTACGTCCTGGGCAATCAGTTTATGGCCGAAGACGTTTACAAGGTCGGTCGCACAACTGGTCGCATTGAGCGTCGCATGAAGCAGCTTTACACCACTGGTGTTCCTGGGGAGTTCGACTGCCTCGACGCTTGGTGGTTTTCGGATTGCCATCATGCCGAGTCTTTCGTCCACGACTTGCTTGCCGACTACCGCGTGGATTTCTCTCGCGAGTTCTTTTGCGCCGATCTCGGCGTCGTCAAGGAAGCCTTGATGATGTGCAGCGCTATTGGCGATCCCTGCCCGTCACACATGGTTGATCAGATGCTTCGCCGCAGCAGTTATGCCATGGACAAAGAAACGGTCCGCGGCGCGCCACTGATTGATCCCTCCGACATGGAGGTGCCGTTCTGATGCAGTACACGATCAACATCAATCAGGCGAAGGCGAAGGAGTGGGGGCTGAACAGTCAGCAAGCCATGCTCTTTGCCTTCGTCTACGAATGCCCCTCCTGGTGCAACGCGGTTACGCAGGACGGCGTGGTCTTCTTCGCCCTGAGCAAGCTCAAGATCATCGAGGAGCTGCCGCTGCTGACCGACAAGCCTGACACGGCTTACCGGATGCTCAAGGCCCTGCGCGACAAGGGGCTGATCGAACTGAGCAGCACCAACGCCATCACCCTGGTCCGTCTGACCGACAAGGCCCGCACCTGGAACCAGAAAGAAGACGGGTCGGAAAAATATCCGGGCAGGGTCGGAAAAAAATCCGATCTGGGTCGGATAAATCTCCGAGATGGGTCGGAAAAAAATCCGACAAATCATGATACCAATAATCAGGGTACCAAGAATCAGTCTTCTCAAGGTGCATACCCCGAGGATTTCGAGGAAGCCTGGTACGCCTACCCCTCTCGCGAAGGAAGCAATCCGAAGAACCACGCCTACCGCGCCTGGAAAACCCGGGTCGAGGAAGGTCATTCCGTGGCCGACATCCTGGCGGGCATCCATCGCTACGCCTCGTTCTGCAAAGCCAAGGGCAGCACTGGCACCGGCTTCGTCATGCAGGCCAAGCGGTTCTTCGGCACTTCGCACGAGTTCCTGAACGACTGGGCGGTGGCCACTGAGCCACCCAAGAAATTCGGCCGGCACACCGGCCTGCAAGCGCCCAGCACTGACGGACTGACCCAGCGGGAGGATGGCACCTATGAATTCTGAAAACCTGATGCGCCGTTTCGGCGTCGTGGATACCGGTCCTCGCACCTGCGACACGCACGGCGAGTACACCTCAACCCACATCGTGCGCGGCGAGCTCGATCACTGGTCCGGCTGCCCCACCTGCGCCGAGGAAGAATCCCAGCGCAAGGTCAGCGCCGAGATGGCCGAGAACCGCCGCCGTGCCGAGCAGCAGCGGATGGAGCGCATGCTGGGCTATGCCTGCCTGCCGCCCCGTTTCGCCACCAAGGCGTTCGACACCTACCGCGCCGACACGCCGGAACAGCAGCGGGTGCTGCGGATCTGCCGCGAGTACGCCGATGGCTTCCAGGCGCACTACGATAGCGGCCTCAACCTGCTGATGCTGGGCTCGCCCGGCACCGGCAAGACTCACCTCGCCGTGGCGATCCTGCGCGACGTGATCGAGCGCCACAAGGTGACCGGCGTCTATACCAGCGCCGCCCGCATGTTCCGTCGCATCAAGTCCACCTTCGGCAGCAGCGAGGAGAGCGAGACGCAGGCCATCGAGGCATACACCACGCCCGCCCTGCTGGTGCTGGACGAGATCGGCGTCTCCTACGGCTCCGATGCCGAGCTGAACTACCTGTTCGACATCATGAATGAGCGGTACGAGCAGTGCCTGCCGACCATCATCGTCTCGAACATCCAGCCCGACGAGATGGGCGCATGGCTCGGCGATCGCGTCGTCGACCGCCTGCGCGAATCCAGCCGGATGATGTTGTTCAACTGGGATTCGGCGCGGCGTGACATCGCCAAGGAGGGCGCCCAATGAGCCGCACACCCTGGAGCCGCCCCGCCCTCAACGCCCTCGAGCTGCTCTACACCTCCGGCTGGCTGCTGGAGGCCATCGCCCTGCACTGCGGCGCCATCGACGGCTGCGAGCGCACCCGTGGCGCCATCTTCGCCAAGGCCCGCGCCATTGGTCTGAAGCAGGGCCGCATCGGCGGCCGCTACCGAGCGCGCGGCGATCGCTACGACGACGATCTGCGCGAGATGATGAGCCTCGATTTCAGCCAGAGCCGCATGGCACGCGAGCTGCAGGCCCAGCACCGCCTGCCGTTCAGCCAGGCGTGGGTGGTCCGCCGCATGGACAGGATCGGCGGGCCTGAGGTGGCGGCGTGGCGCCGTCGTGCCAGCAAGCGCCGGAGCGAGGTGATGCTCAAGCGCAACGCCCGAGAGCGCGCATTGAGGAGGGCCGCCGCATGAGCATCGAGCTACTGAACATGGACTGCATGGAGTACATGCGCGGCCTGCCCGACAACGCCTTCGACCTGGCGATTGTTGATCCGCCATATTCGTGGAACTCGGGCAACGCATTTACTAGCCGATTGCAGCGCTATGGAAGCCTGGAATTCAACGACCATCGCCCGGCGCCAGAATATTTCGAGCAATTGCGCCGCGTGTCTGCGCACCAAATCATCTGGGGCGGGAACTACTTCCTGGCAGACCTTGGGGACACCAAGTGCATGCTGGTGTGGGATAAGCACCAGCCCGTAAAGACCTATGCCCGCATCGAGCTAGCTTGGACCTCGTTTCCTGATCGCCATGCCCAGCTGATAGACCTTCCTTATTTCGGGAGTCACGGCAGGGACGTGGACCGCTGCCACCCGAATCAAAAGCCCGTCAAGCTCTACGAGTGGCTTCTGACCAGCTACGCCAAACCCGGCCAGCGCATCCTCGACACCCACCTCGGCAGCGCTTCCAGCGCCATTGCCGCGCACTACTTTGGCTGCGACTTCGTGGGCACCGAACTGGATGCCGACTACTACGCCGCCGCCAAGGCGCGCTTTGAGCGCGAGACGGCTCAACACGACATGTTCGCGGGGGTGACGGCATGAAACTGACCGCCTACGACATCGGCCAGCGCCACCCCGCCGACCACTTCCCGCCCGAGACCCGCGCCAAGGTGCTGCGCGAGGCGGCCAAGAAGACCAAGCGGCCCTTTGGCCACGCGGTCGTCTCGCCGGAGGAGCGCGAGCGCCGCATCCGGTTGCTGAACCGGGCCATCACCCGCGCCGGCACCATCCGCGCCCTGGCTCGCGCCCTGCCCGCCGACGAGACGCAGGTGGGCCGCTGGGCCAAGGGGCGCAACGCCATCCAAGACCAGCCGCTGTCGCGGATTCTGGCCTATCTCGGGGAGGACGCCGCATGAACACAATGTACCGCGAGGGCCAGCTTTCCCGCCGCAATCGCTACACGACGGGCGCCTGCCCATACGGCCACCTGACCCACCATAACGGGCTCGAGACCGGGCCGATGATGGGCCTCTCCGAGCTGGCGAAGCGCCACTGGTGGCTCGCCGGCTGGCACGACATGGACATCGAGATGGGGCATCGAGTCGCGGAGGTGGCGGCATGAGCAAGGAGCTGACCTACGCCGTCGCCAGCCAGGCCGACATCTACCCCACGCTGTCGCAGGTCAGCGCCATGGTCGACAAGGGGCTGCCCGCCGGCCCCGTGGAGATCGCCGTTCGCCGCCCCGGCCAGAAGCGCAGCGCCGACCAGAACCGCAAGCTCTGGGCCGTGCTGCGCGATGTCAGCCAGCAGGTCGAGTGGTATGGCCGCTACCTGCCGGATCACGCCTGGAAGGACATCTTCACGGCGGCGCTGGAGCGTCAGGACATCGTGCCGGGCATCGACGGCGGTTACGTCATGGTCGGCGGGCGGACGAGCCAGATGACCAAGGCGCGCTTTGCTGAGCTACTGACGCTGATCGACGCCTTCGGCATTGACCAGGGCGTGCGCTGGAGCGAGCCGGCGCTCGAGATCTTCGACGAGTACAAGGAGGCCGCATGTACGCAATAACGGGCTCGATCAATGCCATGGGAGTCGGTATGTGGGTAAGCGGCGGCATGGCGGGCGCCGAGTGGATCGACTACCTGCTCCTCTGCGGCAACTTCATCTTCGCAGTCGCCGGGACCGCGATGGCCG
>JAWWBV010000262.1:0-4499 GCA_033720795.1 Halomonas sp.
AGCACCGCCGCGGCGAGAAAGATCAGGGCGTTGAGCAGCAGGTCGATGGCCAAGGAGCACTCCTTGCGAATGGCGGGGGCGGTCCCCATGTTACCCGATGGGTACGACCGCGGGTCAGGCGGGCGCCGTGACCGACGGGAACGGCAGGCGTCATGTCCGGTCCCATTCGTCACCGACGCCCCTTCATTGCCGACAGGAGAGACCGCCATGCGACTCAATGCCGACTTCAGCCGCCGCGCGGTGGTCACCCCCGAGGAGTACCGCTGGGTGGACTCCCCCACGGCCGGCGTGGAGCGGATGATGCTCGACCGCGTCGGCGACGAGGTGGCCCGCGCCACCTCCCTGGTGCGCTACGCGCCGAACAGCACCTTCCCGACCCACGAGCACGGCGGCGGCGAGGAGATCCTGGTGCTGGAGGGGGAGTTTGCCGACGAGCACGGCCGCTACCCGGCGGGCCACTACCTGCGCAACCCCATCGGCACGGCCCATGCGCCCCGGGTGGGCGAGCAGGGCGCGCTGATCTTCGTCAAGCTGCACCAGTTCTCGCCGGACGACACCGAGCAGAAGGCGATCGACACCCGGGCCGGTGACTGGCGGCCGGGCCTGGTCGAGGGCCTCTCGGTGCTGCCGCTCCACGATTTCGAGGGCGAGCACGTGGCCCTGGTGCGCTGGGCGCCGAACATCCGCTTCCAGCCCCATGCCCACTGGGGCGGCGAGGAGATCCTGGTGCTCGAGGGCACCTTCCACGACGAGCACGGCGCCTATCCCGCCGGCAGCTGGCTGCGAAGCCCCCACGGCAGCCGGCACACCCCCTTCACCGGCGCGGACGGCGCGCTCATCTACGTCAAGGTGGGCCACCTGCCGCCCGCGTGAGCGGCCCCGTTAGCCGTGCTGACAAATCGCTACCGGCCCCGATTGCGCGTGTCGCGCCCGCTGTGCTACCCCTGAGAGGGACCTTCCCTAGAGCGCCCTTCGCCGAAGGGCCACGGACAAGGAGACGTCATCATGGGTATCGAAGTCGGCGGCCTGCTGGGCCTCATCTGGCTGATCATCGTGATCTGGGCCATCGTCAAGGTGGCCCAGAGCTCGGCCGGGGGGCTCGCCAAGCTGCTCTGGATCCTGGCGCTGCTGGTCTTCCCGCTGGTCGGGCTGATCGTCTGGCTGCTGTTCGGTCCCAAGGGGTAGCGCCTCTCCGTGCTCAGCCCTCATCGGCGGCGATCTCCTCCAGGGTGCGGCCGGTGGCGACGGAGGCGGGCTCGGTGGCGACGGGGTTGCGCCGGGCATCCGCGGCCGCGTCGTCGAGCTTGACCAGCAGCCAGTCCCTGCCCTCATCCAGCCGTGTGTGGATCAAGGCGTAGCCGCCGGAGAGCTTCTGCCCCTCCAGCCAGATGCTGGCGTGGCCCTCGGCAAGCTGCTCGGCGAGCGAGGGCGCGTCATCGCCTTCCTTGAGGCTGCGGTAGCGGCCGCGATCCCAGATCAGCACGGTGCCGGCGCCGTGCTCGCCCGCGGGAATCACGCCCTCGAAGTCGGCATAGGCCAGCGGGTGGTCCTCGGTGGGAATGGCCAGGCGCTTGACCCGCGGGTCGGTGGAAGGGCCCTTGGGGACCGCCCAGGACTTGAGCACGCCGTCGACCTCGAGGCGGAAGTCGTAGTGGAGGGTGGAGGCAGCGTGCTGCTGGACGACGAAGATCGGCCCCTCGCCCCGGTCGTGCTTCTCGCGGTAGCGGGCGAGCTTGTCGGTGGACGGGGACATGGCACTCGCTCCTCTCGAGACCTTTCCCCCAGTCTAGCGGCTCAGGGCGAGCGTCAGGGCAGGTCCCGTGGCTCGCCCCGGTCGCACTTCACGCACCCGAGCGCCAGGCCGAGCCGCGAGCGTCGGCCCGCCTCGCTGAGCACCCAGGGGCGCTCGACCCAGGGCGGCCGATGGCGGACGTGCTGGCAGTGGCCGCAGGCGAGCTCGGCGACCCAGTGGCCCTCCTCGTCGCGGTGGTAGCCGACGATCGGCTGTTGCATGGGCCCTCCTCAGGTCGTTCGGGGTGGCGCCGGGTCGCCGTCCGGCGCCGCATAGCGCGCGAGGTGCCCCTCGATCACCGCCTCGATGTCGGCGAGGGTCGCCGCGTCGAAGGCCGCGATCCCCAGGCGGCGCAGCAGCGGCTCGCGGCCGATCAGGAAGAAGACGATCTGGCCGATCAGGGTGTGGGTCTCGAGGATCACCCGCCGATCGTCGACCGCCCGGTCGGTGAGCCGGGCGATCAGGCCGCCCAGGGTCGCCTGGACCAGGCCGAAGGCCTCGGCCTGGAGGATCTCGAAGGCCTCGCCGGGATGCACCTGCTCGCGCATCACCAGCAGCAGCCACCGGCGGCACTCCTCGTCCTCGGTGAAGGTGCGCACCATGCGCCGGGTGACGGCGCGCAGCGCGGCCAGGGCGGCGTCGCGCTCCCCGGCGGGCGCCGGCGCGTCGAGCGCCAGCCGCGTCCTCAGCTGCTCGGCGATATGGCGCGCCGCGGCGAGGTAGAGCCCGCGCTTGTGGCCGAAGTGGTAGGCGATGGAGCCGATGTTGGCCTCCGCCGCCTCGGCCAGCTCGCGGGTGGTGGTGGCCTCGAAGCCGTACTCGCCGAACAGCCGGATGGCGGCCTGGATCAGCCGCTCGCGGGTATCGAGGGACCCGGAACGGGGCACCATGGCGTCAGCTCCTCCCGGCCGGGGCGCGGGTGTCGATGCCGAAGAACAGGGTGTAGAGCACCGGCACCACGCCCAGGCTCATCACGGTGCCGATCCCCAGGCCGAAGGCCATGGCCGCGGCCATGCCGTAGAACAGCGGGTCGCGGCCGAGGATCAGCGGCAGAAAGCCGAGGATGGTGGTGATCGCCGACATCAGGATCGGCCGCAGGCGCCGGGCCGAGGCCTTGATCACGGCGTCGCGCCCGGAGAGCGTGGGGTCGGCGCGCTCGATGTCGATGCGGTCGATCAGCACGATGGCGTTGTTGATGATGATGCCGGCCAGGCTGTAGATGCCGAGCAGCACCATGAAGCCGAAGTTGGCGCGGGTGGCGAGCAGGCCCAGCGCCACGCCGACGATCACCAGCGGGATGGTGGCGACGATCACCAGCGGGCGCTTGAAGGAGTTGAACTGCCCCACCAGCAGGATGAAGATCAGCCCGAGACACAGCGGCAGGTTGGCCTGCAGGGCGGCCTGCCCCTCCCGGGACTCCGCCACCACGCCGTCGAACTCGATCCAGTGCCCCGGGGGCAGCGTGGCCTCCAGCTCGCGCAGCGCCGGCTCGAGGCGCGGCACCATGTCTTCGGCGGTGTAGTGGCGGTTGCGCCCCTCGACCGTGATGGTGCGCACCAGGTTCTCGCGGTCGATGCGGTAGTAGCCGCTGTCGAGGCGCACCTCGGCCACCTGGTTGAGGGGCACGCCCGCCCCGGGGGTGCCCAGCGGATAGACGATCAGCGACTTCAGCCGCTCGACGCTCTCGCGCTGGGCGTCGGCGTAGCGCATCACCACCGGGATGATGTCGTCGCCCTCGCGGTAGTGGCTGAGGCGGTAGCCGTCGATGGCGCCGGTGAGCGAGCGGGCGATGTCCTCGGAGCTGATGCCGGCGCTGCGCGCCCGGGCCTGGTCGACCTCGATGGAGAGCGACGGAATCCGCGCCTCCCAGCTCTGGCGCACGTCCCGGGCGCCGTCCAGGTCGCGCAGGATCGCCTCGGCCCGCTCGGCGGCGGCGAACAGCACCTCCCGGTCCGGCCCCTTGACCTGCACCTTGAGCAGGGTGCTGTCGGAGGGGCCGAGGAACATCCGCGTGACCTGGGGCGAGAGGTCCGGGTGGCGGGTGGCGAGGAAGGTGCGGGTCGCCCGGATCACCGCCTCGACCCGCTCGCGGTCGGCGACGTTGAGCACCAGGAAGCCCTTGTTGGGCGCCGGGTCCAGCGGCGTGAGCGAGAGCACGAAGCGCGGCCCGCCGAAGCCGGCGTAGGCGGCCACGCCGGTGACGTCGCCGGCGAGCGCCGGGGCCTCGAGCAGGGTGTCGCTCAGCGCCTGGACGCGCCGGCCGGTGAGGGTCTCGGCGATGTCCGAGGGGAAGTCGATGGTCACCAGCACCTGGTTGCGGTCGGAGTCGGGGAAGAACTTCTTGGGCACCCCCTGCATCATCGCCACCCCGGCGACCAGCAGCAGGGCCATGGCGGCCAGGAACGGCCCCCGGTGGTGGAGCATCCCGGCGAGCCAGCGGCCGTAGCGCCGGGCGACCCAGCCGAAGGCGCGGTCGGAGAGCCGGGCCGTGTCACCGGGCCCGGCCGTGGCCGGCCGCTCGGCCGGGGGCGCCTTGAGGAAGCGGTGGCAGAGCGCCGGGGTGACGGTCATCGACAGGAACCAGGAGGTGAGCAGGGTGATGGCGATGACGATGGAGATCGAGCGGGTGTACTCGCCGGAGGCGTGCTCGGCGAGCATCAGCGGCAGGAACACCAGGATGGTGGTCAGGCTCGAGGAGAGCAGCGGC
>JAWWBV010000263.1:0-4497 GCA_033720795.1 Halomonas sp.
ACCCCGATGCGGTGGACCGTCTCGCCCTGGGCCTGCAGGTGGGCGCGGGCCTGGTCGGCCTTCTCCGCCGGTACCACGATCACCATGCCGATGCCGCAGTTGAGCACCCGGTGCATCTCGTGCTCGTCGACGTTGCCCTGCGCCTTCAGCCAGTCGAAGATCGCCGGACGGGTCCAGCTGGCCGCGTCGATGCGCGCGCCCAGGGTCTCGGGCAGCACGCGGGGAATGTTCTCGGTCAGGCCGCCACCGGTGATGTGCGAGAGGGCGTGGACCGGGATGTCGGTCTCCTTGATCAGCGACAGCAGCGGCTTGACGTAGATCCTGGTGGGCGCGAGCAGCGCCTCGCCCAGGGACTTGCCGTCGACGGCGGTGTCCAGGGCGGCGCCGGAGACCTCGAGGATCTTGCGGATCAGCGAGTAGCCGTTGGAGTGGGGGCCGGAGGAGGCCAGGCCCAGCAGCACGTCGCCTTCGCCGACCTTGCTGCCGTCGAGGATCTCGGACTTCTCCACCACGCCCACGCAGAAGCCGGCGAGGTCGTAGTCGCTGCCCTCGTACATGCCGGGCATCTCGGCGGTCTCGCCGCCCACCAGGGCGCAGCCCGCCTGCTCGCAGCCCTCGCCGATGCCGGTCACCACGTCGGCGGCGATATCCACGTCGAGCTTGCCCGTGGCATAGTAGTCGAGGAAGAGCAGCGGCTCGGCGCCGGCCACGACCAGGTCGTTGACGCACATCGCCACCAGGTCGATGCCGATGGTGTCATGGCGGCCGATGTCCATGGCCAGGCGCAGCTTGGTGCCGACGCCGTCGGTGCCGGAGACCAGCACCGGCTCCTGGTAGCCCTTGGGCAGCTCGCACAGGGCGCCGAAACCACCCAGGCCGCCCATGACCTCGGGGCGGGTGGTGCGTTTGGCGACGCCCTTGATGCGGTCGACCAGGGCGTTGCCGGCATCGATGTCGACGCCGGCGTCCTTGTAGCTGAGCGAGGTCCCGGTCGGGCGGTTGGTGGAATCGGTCATGACGCTTCCTGTATGAGAATGGCGGTCGCGAGGCCTGTCGCAGGGCGAGGCGCGACGGTCGGGTTCGGGGAAGGAATTGTAGCATCACGGCGCGCGGCTGGCAGCCTGACGGCCGCGCCGATACAGGGAGGAGGCGATGCACAGACAGTGGTGGATAGTGGCGGCGTGCACGGCGCTGGCGCTGTGGTTCCTGATCAGCATCGAGCCGGTACTGATGCCGTTCTTCGTCAGCATGATCCTGGCCTACCTGGGCGATCCTTTGACCGACCGGCTCGAAGACAGGGGGCTCTCCCGGCGGCTGGCGGTCTCGCTGGTGTTCCTGCTGTTGAGCCTTGTCATCGTGCTCACCCTGCTGGTGGTGGTGCCGATCCTCGGGCGGCAGCTCGGCCAGGTCGTCGAGTCGCTGCCCGCGGTGCTCAACTGGGTGCAGCAGAGCGTGGTGCCGCGCCTGCAGGCGTTGACCGGTCTGGATCTCTCCACCGACATCGACCAGATGCGCACGGCGTTCGTCGACAACTGGAAGGAGACCGGCACCTTCGCCGCCGGCCTGCTGGCCCAGGTGTCGCGCTCGGGGCTGGCGGTGGCGGCCTGGATCGCCAACCTGGCGCTGATCCCGGTGGTGACCTTCTACCTGCTGCTCGACTGGGACATCCTGGTCGGCAAGGTGCGTGCCTCGCTGCCGCGCAGCTGGGAACCCGCTGCAGTGCGGCTGGCCGGCGAGTGCGACGAGGTGCTCTCCGCCTTCCTGCGCGGTCAGCTGATCGTCATGCTCTGCCTGGGGGTGATCTATGCGGTGGGGCTGACGCTGCTCGGCGTGCGTTTCGGCCTGCTCATCGGGCTGCTCGCCGGGCTGGCCAGCATCGTGCCCTATCTCGGCGTGATCGTGGGCATCTCCGTGGCCGGGGTGGTGGCCTTCTTCCAGTTCGGCGACTGGCTGATCCTGCTCGGCGTAGCGGCGGTGTTCGGCTTCGGCCAGCTGATCGAGAGCGTGGTGCTGCAGCCCAAGCTGCTCGGCGACAAGATCGGCCTGCACCCGGTGGCGGTGATCTTCGCCGTGCTGGCGGGGGGGCAGCTGTTCGGCTTCACCGGGGTGCTGTTGGCGCTGCCGGTGGCCGCGATGCTGATGGTGGTGTTGCGTTATCTCCATGATCACTATAAAAACAGTACCTTGTATGATGCCGGTCGTTCACGAATCCACGACGAGGAGTCGCCATGAGTCGAGCACCCGCGCAGTTGCCACTGGGCGTGGGGCTTCGCGACGACGCCACCTTCGCCAACTTTCACCCCGGGCCCAACGCGACCCTGGTCGACCGGCTGGTGCACCAACTCGACGACGACGGCGAGCCCTTCCTCTATGTGTGGGGCGCCTCGGGCACGGGCCGCAGCCACCTGCTGCAGGCCGCCTGCCATGCCGCCTCCGACCGCGACGGTCGGGCGCTCTATCTGCCGCTGGCGGAGCTCGGCCATTTCCCGCCGCTGATGCTCGAGGAGATCGAGCGCCTGGACCTGGTCGCCATCGACGACCTCGAGCGTGTCGTCGGGCGCCAGCGCTGGGAGGAGGCGCTGTTCCACGCCTTCAACCGCCTGCGCGACGCCGGCAAGCGGCTGGTGATCGCCGCCGAGGCGCCGCCGCGGCAGCTGCCGGTGCAGCTGCCGGACCTGGCCTCGCGCCTCACCTGGGGCATGACCTTCCACCTGCAGGGGCTGGACGACGCCGGCCGCCTGGCGGCGCTGCAGCTGCGCGCCAAGGGGCGCGGCATGCAGCTGCCCGACGAGGTGGCTCGCTATATCCTGCACCGAGGGCCGCGGCGCCTCGACGCGCTCTTCGCGACGCTGGAGACCCTGGATCGCGCCTCGCTCTCCGCCCAGCGCAAGCTGACCATCCCCTTCGTCAAGCAGGCGCTGGGCTGGTAGCGGGCCCGCTGGTACGTCCTGCCGTCACCTCCTCGTCCAGCGTCTCGATCCTCCAGGGACGATGGAATGAACAACCGAGAGATCACACCTAGCCACGCCCATTACAGAGCTGCTCGGCAGTGAAACGGTAGGAGTAGAGGACGTCCTTGCGAAGGAAACCATAGCGCGTCAGCGTCTGCTGCCACTCCCCGTTGCGCTTCTCGTCCCTCAATGCCTCGTTCACCGCGTCCCGCAGGTCCTCGGCATCCCGGGGGAAGGCGAAGCCGCCGAAGTAGCGTACCTCGCGACCGTCGATCACCGGGTCGACGAAATCGAACTCCGCCTCCACCAGGGGACTCATGTCCTCCATGGACGCGACCGTCAGACCGGTCGCGGCGAAGGCATCGGCCCGACCGCGGATGATGGCTTCCAGGCCATCCTGGGGGCGTTCCACCTTGACGATGCGATCCGGGTCGATGCCCAGAGCCTCGAACATGTCCTCCTGAACCGTCCCCGCCTGGAAGGCAATCCGGATGGTGTCGGGGCGCTCGATGAAGTCCTCGTAAGAACGGATGCGGTTGGGATTCGAGGCCAGCACCAGCAGCCCCTCGCCATAGGAGGTATTGGGGTCCGAGAAGAGCACCCGCTTGCAGCGTTCGGGCAGGATGGCCATTTCGGCTGCGGCCATGTCGAACTTTCCTTTCTCGAGCCCCGGGATGAGGTTCTTGAATTCCGTCTCGATCCAGTCGACCTTCTCGATACCGAGTTCCTCCATGATGCGTAGAGCGACCTCGGGGCCGGCGCCCAGTGCCTTGCCCTCCGCATTCAGGTAGCCGTAGGGCCGCTCGTCGGCCACGGCGATGCGGATCTCGCCGCGCTGCTGGATCTCCTCGAGGGAGTCGGCCTGCAGCCCCGACGTGGCCAGCAGGACGACCAGGTTGACGGCCATCAGGGCCGACCCCTTGTGATGGTGGGTGGTGGTGATCATCGTGGTGAACCTCGCGTGACATCGCTGCGGCACGGTCGGCGTCAAGGTTCAGGCGGGGGTGGCGGTTGGGACGCCCAAGCCGTCGGTCAGAGCGATGCGTGGTATCTCGTGCTCAATGGTAGCTCCGTATCGAAACCATCATGTCGTCATGTCCGTCATCCTCGGTGGCGGCCAACACAGTGTAGAAGTGACCCGTGACGGAGGGAAACGATTGTCATGGATCGCTGACAGCGGCTGTCGGCGATGTCTTACAAGCGGGTGAGAGGCCTCAGTCGCTACCCATGAGAGAGCTCAGCGACTGAGCTCGATGCGTCGCCTCTGCCCATTGCCCAGGCTCACCTGCTGGATGATCACCCGCGTCTCGCCGCTGGCGGGGTCCCGGGCGCTGCTCGAGACGTAGAACTCGCCGGCCGGCAGGCCATCGAGGTGGAAGCGGCCATTGCCGTCGGTGCGGGTGGTGTGGGTGTAGGCCCGAGCCCGGGGATCGGCGGGTTCCACGGCGCGGCCGGCCAGCGCCTGTTCCGCGGCCTCGGCGGAGTAGGTGGTCACCGGCGCCACCGCCACCGGGCGGTTGGCGATCGGGCGTCCGCCGATCGTCAG
>JAWWBV010000264.1:0-4496 GCA_033720795.1 Halomonas sp.
GCCAAGGTCAAGAAGGCCTGACGCGCCTGCCGCCCGGCCGGGTCTGCTCGAGGGACCCGCCTGGCGGGGTGATCAACATGGCCCTGCTCGGCGGGGCCATCGCAAGGGACCCGCATGTACGTACTGAAACGCCTCGGCGCCGTGCTGATCCGAGGCATCGCCGACATGGGCTGGGGGGTGCTCGGCCTGCTGCTGCTCGGCTACCTGCTGCTCGCCTGGATCGGCCTGGCGCTGGCCGGTGAGACGGCGCTGGTCGCCTCGCCGACGGCCTTCCTCTATTACATGATCGTCACCACCTCCACCGTCGGCTACGGGGACTACTCTCCGGTGACGCGGGGCGGTCAGCTGATGGTCGTGTGCTTCATCATTCCGGTGGGGATCGGGCTCTTCGCCACCCTGCTGGGCAAGGCCTCCGCCTCGGTGATCTCGCAGTTCACCCGGCGCCTCAACGGGGAGCAATCGATCGTGCAGAAGGACCATATCGTCATCGTCGGCTACAACGCCTACACCGTGTCGCTGGTCGAGCAGGTGCGCGAGGAGGCGCGGCCGGGGCAGGTGGTGGCGCTCTGCGTGGACGCCGACGCCCCGTCCCGCAACCCCTTCCTCGAGCAGGGCGTGGAGTACTTCCGTGCCACCTCCCTGTCGGACGAGTCGCTCTACGAGCGGGCCGCGGTGAAGGACGCCTCCCTGGTGGTGGTCGACGTCGAGGACGACAGCGAGACGAACCTCGTCTGCATGCACCTATCCGCCCTGGTCGGTGAGCGCTGCCGGATCACCGCCTACGTGAAGAACCAGATGGTCGGGCGGCTGCTCGAGACCCACTGCCCCAAGGTCAACGTGATTCCCTCCCTGCACCAGAAGATGCTGGTCAAGGCCGCCCTCGACCCCGGCAGCGAGGAGGTCATGCGCCTGCTCGTCGGTGCCGACCAGGGGCAGACTCAGTACTCGACCCGCCTGGCGGGACTCCCGGAGCCGCTGTCGGTGGCGCGGGTGACGAGCCGCCTGCGTGCCCGCTGCCGCGCCTCGCTGATCGCGATCCGTCAGGGCGATGCGCCCTACCCGGTACTCAACCCCGACGATGACCTCCTGCTGGCGGCGGGGGACGAGGTCTTCTATATCGCCGGGCGACGAGTCTCCCCCGACGAGATGGCCGATCACCTGGCCGCCGAGCCGTCGGGCTAGGCGAAGGGGCGGGAATCGCCCGCGCTGGCGGCGGCGCATCCTTCGAAGCCGAGACGGGGGAAGAATTATCTGCGACCTAAGTCGTAGGCAAGCGGCCGGTTCGGGGTATAATGGAAAATGCTTCCATATATATTAACGATCACCGATGGGCCGGTCCGGCCCGGGAACCGCCAATGACCGCCTTGCCCCTGAGCCCCTTGTGGAATCACCTCCTCTCCCCCCGCGCCCTGCGCATGGCGCGCCGCCGCCGTGCCGGCGAACGCGCCGCGAGCCTTCAGCGTCGCCACGCCGCGCTGCGGGCGGGCGTCGCCCGCTGATCGTCGGCGCGCCGGGCCTCACCCCTTGGGCGCGGGCAGGATGCGCCGGTAGCGATCCAGGCAGCGATCCAGCCAGTCACCCTCCAGCACGACCTCGCCGGCCGCGGCGGGCAGCCGGACCTCGAGCAGGAAGAGGCCGTGACGCTCGCCGCCGGCCGCAGCCAGGTGGCGGCCGAGCCGCCCGGCGAGGTCCGGCGGAAGGGACTCGGCGCGTCGCCAGGTGAGCCGCAGGGCCCCTCGCTCGTCCAGGTACTGGAAGCGCGCCGCGTCCTTGAGCACCGCCATGCCGCCCTGCACCAGCCCCTGGGAGAGGCTCTCCAGGGTGCGATAGCCCGGGGCGCCGGCGGCCCGGCAGGCGTGGCCGCCCTCCACGTAGCAGCGCTCCCGTTCGTCGGGATCCTCCGGCCAGCGGCCGCCGCGACGCCGCTCGGGGGTGGCCACGAAGGGCACCACCACCGGGACGGCCGGCGTGCCGTCGTCGAGCCTCGTCGCCCGCTCGGCGAGCACCCCGTGGGGAAGCTGACCCTTCAGCCAGCGGTAGTCGCAGGCCTGCTGGATCCGGGCCCGGGCATCCTGGGCCGTGTGATGGGCGCCCTGCAGGGAGCGCAGCAGGGAGAGGGTACGAAAGAGCATGGTGCCAGTCCGGTGGGCGAACATCGGGGTGGGCTGGCAATCAAGCCGCGCCCGGTACGTCGGCGACCATAGCAGGGAATCGGCCCGCTGGCCTCCCTGGCCGGCGCTCGACTCACGCTCTCACATGGGCCCCGACGCAAGCCGCCCGGCTGTCTCCAGCCGGGCGGTGAGGGTGCAACGTCTTCCCCGTCGGGGAGTTCAGGCGGTGGCGGTGCTCTTGCTGCCGACCAGCTCCTTGAGGGACTCCTCGACGATGGCCAGGCCCTCTTCCAGGATCTCGTCCTCGATGGTCACCGGCATCAGGAAGCGGATGGTGTTGCCGTAGAGGCCGCAGGAGAGCAGGATCAGCCCCTTCTCGCGGGCCTTCTTGCACAGCGCGGCGGCGAGGTCGGCGTCCGGCGTGTGGGCGGCCTTGTCCGAGACCAGGTCGACGGCGGCCATGGCGCCCATGTTGCGACCGTTGTCGACGCAGTCGAAGTCCTGCTGCCACTGGGCGAAGCGCTTGGCCAGCTTGTCACCGAGTGCCTGGCTCTTGCCGAGGATGTCCTCCTCCTCGAACACCTCGAGCACCGCCAGGGTCGCCGCGCAGGAGACCGGGCTGCCGGTGTAGGTGCCGCCCAGCGAGTTGCCGCCGGAGGCGTCCATGTGCTTGTCTGTGCCGACCACGGCGGAGATCGGCATGCCGTCGGCCATGCTCTTGGCCATGGTGATGATGTCCGGCTCGACGCCACTGTGCTCGATGGCGAACAGCTTGCCGGTGCGCCCGAAGCCGGACTGTACCTCGTCGACGATCATCAGCATGCCGTGCTCGTCGCAGATGTCGCGGATCGCCTTGAGGAAGCTCGCCGGCGCCGGGTAGAAGCCTCCCTCGCCGAGCACCGGCTCGAGCACGATGGCCGCGGTGTCCTTCGGGTTGGCATCGGTCTTCAGCGCCATCTTCAGGCCGCGCAGGGCCTCGTCCTCGCTGACGCCGTGGTAGGGCACGGGGTAGGGGGCGCGGAAGACGTTGCCCGGCATGGTGCCGAAGTCGGTGGCGTAAGGCGCGACCTTGCCGTTCATGGCCATGGTCATGAAGGTACGGCCGTGGTAGCCGCCGTCGAAGCAGATGACGTTGTTCTTGCCGGTGGCCGCGCGGGCGACCTTGACCGCGTTCTCCAGGGCCTCGGCGCCGGAGTTGGCGAGCATCACCTTGGCATGGCCGCGCACCGGGGTGACCTGGCTGAGCTTCTCGGCCACCTTCACGTAGCCCTCGTAGGGCATCACGGTCTGGCAGGTGTGCATGACCTTGTCGAGCTGGTCCTTGACCGCCTGGACCACCTTGGGATGGCGATGGCCGATGTTGAGCACGCCGATGCCGCCGGCGAAGTCGATGATGCGGTTGCCGTCGGCATCCCAGATCAGGGCGTTCTCGGCGCGGTCGGCGAACTGGGTGGCCGGGCTCGCGGCACCGCTGGCCACGTAACGCTGCTTGAGGTCGTTGAGCTGTGCGTTGTTCATGGGTCCTGACTCCTTGTTAGACGCTGCGGGCGATCAGAGGCCGCCGACGCAGACGTATTTTAGTTCAGTGTACTCATCCAGGCCGTGGCGCGACCCTTCGCGTCCCAGGCCCGATTCCTTCACGCCACCGAAGGGGGCAAGCTCCGTGGAGAGAATGCCCTCGTTGATCGCCACCATGCCATACTCGAGCCCCTCCATCACATGCCAGATGCGACGATAGTCGCGGGCGTAGAAGTAGGCGGCGAGGCCGAACTCGGTGGCGTTGGCCATGGCGATGGCCTCCTCGTCGGTCTCGAAGCGGAACACCGGGGCCAGCGGGCCGAAGGTCTCCTCCCGGGCCACGCGCATCGCGTCGGTGACGTCGGCGATGATCGTCGGCTGGAAGAAGGTCCCGCCCAGGGCGTGGGGGGCGCCGCCGCACACCAGGCGCCCGCCCTTGTCGAGGGCGTCGGCGATGTGGGTCTGCACCTTGTCGACGGCGGCGGCGTTGATCAGCGGGCCCTGCACCACGCCCTCGTCGAGGCCGTTGCCCACCTGGAGCTCGGCGACCCGCGCGGCGAGCTTCTCGAGGAAGGCGTCATAGACCCCGGCCTGGACCAGCAGGCGGTTGGTGCACACGCAGGTCTGGCCGGAGTTGCGGAACTTGGAGGCCACGGCGCCCTCGACGGCGGCGTCCAGGTCGGCGTCGTCGAAGACGATGAAGGGCGCGTTGCCGCCGAGCTCCATCGAGGCCTTCTTCACCGTGCCGGCACACTGGGCTAGCAGTTTCTTGCCGACCGGGGTGGAGCCGGTGAAGGAGATCTTGCGCACCCGCGGGTCGGTGGTCAGCACCTCGCCGATCTCGGCCGGGCGGGAGGCGGTGACCAC
>JAWWBV010000265.1:0-4476 GCA_033720795.1 Halomonas sp.
CACCATCACCGCCTGCAACGTTTGCCCGTCGCCGGCAGCGGATGCGTACTTTACGGATTTCCCGGGGACCGTGCAAGGCCTCAATGAAGAAAAATGTCGAGCGGGTGTCACGGCCGTGACGAGGCGGTGACCACCACCTTATCCACAACACCGTCGAGCGCCCGGCGCGACGACCGGGTGTGGATGGATTTCTCGCCCTCCAGAGACACGAACGCCCGCGCGAGGCGGGCGTTCGTGTCCAGGTCAGCCTGGGCGGACTGAAGAGCTAGAGAGGCGCGCCTCAGCCGAGGGTCACCCGGGCATAGCGCTTCTTGCCCGCCTGGATGACATAGCTCTTGCCGGTGTCGAGCATATGATCCCGCTCGACCACCTCGCCATCGACCTTGACCCGGCCGTTGCCGAGCATGTCCTTGGCCTGGGCGCTGTTGTTGGCCAGCCCCGAGCGGTTGAGCACCGCGGCGATCGGCGCCTGGGCGCTGCCCGCGAAGTCGACCTCCACCTCGGGCAGGTCCTCCGGCAGCTCGCCCTCGGCCAGCTGGTTGCCGGCGCTGCGGTGGGCGTTGGCGGCCGCCTCCTCGCCGTGGTAGCGGCCGATCAGCTCGCGGGCGAGGACCATCTTGATGTCGCGCGGGTTGGCACCGGCCTCGACCTCCCGCTTGAGCGCCTCGATCTCCTCGTTGGGCTTGAGCGAGAGCAGCTCGAAGTAGCGCCACATCAGGCTGTCGGGCATGGAGACCAGCTTGTTGAACATCGCCCCCGGCGACTCGTCGACGCCGACGTAGTTGCCCAGCGACTTGGACATCTTCTGCACGCCGTCGAGCCCCTCGAGCAGCGGCATGGTCATCACCACCTGGGGTGACTGGCCGAAGTGCTTCTGGACCTCGCGCCCCATCAGCAGGTTGAACTTCTGGTCGGTGCCGCCGAGCTCCACGTCCGCCTCCAGCGCCACGGAGTCGTAGCCCTGCACCAGCGGATAGAGGAACTCGTGGAGGGAGATCGGCTGGCCCGCGCTGTAGCGCTTGTCGAAGTCGTCGCGCTCGAGCATCCGCGCCACGGTGCTCTGGCCGGCGAGCTCGATCATGTCGGCCGCGCTCATGGCCGAGAACCACTCGGCGTTGAAGCGCACCTCGGTCTTCTCGGGATCGAGGATCTTGAACACCTGCTCCTTGTAGGTCTGGGCGTTGGCCTTGACCTCCTCCTCGGTGAGCGGCTTGCGCGTCACGTTCTTGCCGGTGGGATCCCCGATGCGACCGGTGAAGTCGCCGATCAGGAAGATCACCTCGTGGCCCAGGTCCTGGAACTGGCGCATCTTGGTCAGCAGGACGCTGTGCCCGAGGTGCAGGTCCGGCGCCGTGGGATCGAAGCCCGCCTTGATGCGCAGCGTGCGCCCGGAGGCCAGCTTCTTCTCCAACTCGTCCTCGACCAGGATCTCGTGGGTGCCGCGCTTGAGCAGCGCCAGGGCGCCAGCTACATCGGTCATTGTCTCCTCTCCACTCAGCAGGCGGCCCGCGACCCGGCGGGCACTCGATGTTCGAATGGTCGAGGATGGTACCATGTCCGGCCACCCACGGTTGAGCCCGCCCGGGAGTTCCCATGAGCCTCTTCATCGGCCTGATGTCAGGCACCAGTCTCGACGGCGTCGATGCCGCCCTCGTCGACATCACGCCGGAGCGGCCGCCGACCCTGATCGCCACCCATGCCGAGTCGATGCCCGAGCCGCTGCGCGACCTGCTGTGGCGCCTCTGTCATGCCGACCACGTGGCCTTCGCCGAGCTGGCGGCCGCCGAGGACGCCTTCTGCCGCCTGCAGGCCACCGCCATCGAGGCCCTGATCGCCGGCAGCGGCGTGGAAAGAGAGGGCATCGCCGCCATCGGCAGCCACGGCCAGACCATCGAGCACGCTCCCTGGGGCCATGACGGCGGCCCGGCCTATACCCTGCAGCTCGACAACCCCAGCCTGCTCGCCGAGCTCACCGGCCGTCCGGTGGTCGGCGATCTGCGCCGCCGCGACCTGGCCGCCGGCGGCCAGGCCGCCCCGCTGGCCCCGGCCTTCCATGAGGCGCTGTTTCGGACGCCCGGCGAATGGCGCCTGGTGCTGAACCTGGGGGGCTTCGCCAACCTTACGCTGCTGCCGCCGAGCGAGGACCCGCGTCCGCCGCTGGGCTTCGATACCGGGCCGGCCAATGCCCTGCTGGACGCCTGGCACGCCCGCCATCGCGGCGGGCGCTTCGACGCCGACGGCGCCTGGGCGGCCTCGGGCCGGATCGATGAGGCGCTGCTGGCCCGCCTGCTGGCGGCGCCCTTCTTCCACCGCCCGCCGCCCCGCAGCACCGGGCGCGAGGTGTTCCATCTGGACTGGCTGGAAAAACATCTGGATGATGGGACATCACCGGAGGACGTGCAGGCGTCGCTGGCCGAGCTGACCGCCGCCAGCGTGGCGCTGGGCGTGGAGATGGCCCGGGAGCAGTTCGCGGCGCCGCCGGCCGCGCGGCTGATTCCCTGCGGCGGCGGCGCCCACAACCCGGACCTGCTGGCGCGCCTGGCGCGCCGGCTGCCCGAGACGACGCTCACCCCCGGCGACGACTGGGGGTGGCCCGCCGACTGGCTGGAAGCCGGCGCCTTCGCCTGGCTGGCCGCCCGGCGGCTCGCCGGCCAGCCGGGCAACCTGCCCTCGGTGACCGGCGCCGCCGGCCCCCGGGTGCTCGGCGGCCTCTACGCCCCCTGAACTCGCTGAGGGAATGAGCGCGAGCCGAGTCGCTAGAAGTCGTCCTCGCCGCGCAGCGAGAGGTGGCTGGCCGCCTCCTTGGCCCCGGCCACCCCGTCGCTGCGCTCGTCACCGAACTTGATCATCATGCGCAGGTCGTTGGCCGAGTCGGCATGCACCAGCGCCACCTCCTCGCTGATCTTGCCCGCTTTATAGAGGTCGAAGAGCGCCTGATCGAAGGTCTGCATGCCGAGATCCCGCGAGCGCGCCATCACATGCTTGATCTCGCCGACCTGCCCCTTGCGTATCAGGTCACCGATCAGCGGCGACTTGAGCATGATCTCGATGGCCGGACAGCGCCCGCCGTCGACCGTAGGCAGCAGCTGCTGGGCGACGATGGCGTGCAGGTTGAGCGAGAGGTCGAGCCATACCTGGGCGTGACGCTCGGTGGGGAAGAAGTTGATGATGCGATCCAGCGCCTGGTTGGCGTTGTTGGCGTGCAGGGTGGCCAGGCAGAGGTGGCCGGTCTCGGCGAAGGTCAGCGCGTGCTCCATGGTCTCCCGGGTGCGGACCTCGCCGATCAGGATCACGTCCGGCGCCTGGCGCAGGGTGTTCTTCAGGGCGACCTCGAAGGACTCGGTGTCGATGCCCACCTCGCGCTGGTTGATGATCGCCTTGCGGTGCGGGTGCACGTACTCGATGGGATCCTCGACGCTGATGATGTGGCCGCCGATCGTCTCGTTGCGCTGCTGGATCATCGACGCCAGGGTGGTCGACTTGCCGGTACCGGTACCGCCGACGACGAACACCAGGCCACGCTTGTTGTTGGCCAGCTCGCCGAGGGGGGCGGGCAGCGAGAGCTCCTCCAGGTGGGGAATGTCGAAGCCGATGCGCCGCACGACCATGGCCATCTGGTTGCGCTGCTGGAAGGCGCTGATACGAAAGCGCCCCATGCCCTTGAGGCTCAGCGCGAAGTTGGCCTCATGCTCATGCTTGAAGCGCTCCTGCTGCGCCTCGGGCAGCGAGGCGCCGACCAGTTCGTTGACCTGCGCCACGCTGAGCCCCTGATCGCCGAGGCGAATGAGCTGGCCGGCCATCTTCAGGGTGGGCGGCGCATTCACCGAGATCAGCAGATCCGACGCCTCCTTCTGCACCATGATGTCCAGCAGCTGGTGGAGCCACTCTTTTGCCGTCATATCCCTGCCTCCTTGTTAGCCGTGCTCAGGCCAGCACACCCTTGGCCTTGGCCTGAGCCTCCTCCCGCGCCACGGTATTGTCGGTAATCAGCTTCGCCAGCGCAGAATCCATGGTCTGCATGCCCAGATTGCCGCCGGTCTGGATCGCCGAGTAGATCTGCGCCACCTTGTCCTCGCGGATCAGGTTGCGCACCGCCGCCGTGGCCACCAGGATCTCGTGGGCCGCCACCCGGCCGCCACCCTGGCGCTTGAGCAGGGTCTGGGAGATCACCGCCTGCAGAGATTCGGAGAGCATCGAGCGCACCATGGACTTCTCTTCGCCCGGGAAGACGTCGATGATCCGATCGATGGTCTTGGCCGCCGAGGTGGTGTGCAGGGTGCCGAACACCAGGTGGCCGGTCTCGGCCGCGGTGAGGGCGAGGCGAATGGTCTCCAGGTCACGCAGCTCGCCGACCAGGATGATGTCCGGGTCCTCGCGCAGGGCGCTGCGCAGGGCCGGGGCGAAGCCGTGGGTATCGCGGTGCACCTCGCGCTGGTTGACCAGGCAGCGCTTGCTGCGGTGGACGAACTCCACCGG
>JAWWBV010000266.1:0-4467 GCA_033720795.1 Halomonas sp.
AGGCGCTCTACCGGGCCCAGTGCGCGTCCTGCCATGGCGAGGAGCGCCTGGGCGGCATCGGCCCGGCGCTGCTGCCCGGCAACCTCTCCAGGCTCTCGCCCGAGGCCGCCGAGGCGGTGATCCGCGACGGCCGGGCGGCCAGCCAGATGCCGGCCTTCGGCGAGCGGCTCGACGAGGCGGCGATCGCCTCGCTGGCCGCGTGGCTCTACCGCGCGCCCGAGGTGGCGCCCGCCTGGGGGCGCGACGAGATCCTCGCCAGCCAGTCGGTCCCGCACCCGGACGGCTCGCTGCCCGACACGCCGCGCTTCGAGGCCGACCCGCTCAACCTCTTCGTGGTGGTGGAGACCGGCGACCATCACGCCAGCGTGCTCGACGGCGACACCTTCGAGCGGATCCACCGCTTCCCGACCCGCTACGCCCTGCACGGCGGGCCCAAGTACACCCCGGACGGGCGCTACGTCTTCTTCGGCTCCCGGGACGGCTGGATCACCAAGGTCGACCTCTACAACCTCGAGGTGGTCGCCGAGGTGCGCGCCGGCATCAACATGCGCAACATCGCCGTCTCCGCCGACGGCCGCTACGTGATGGCCGCCAACTACCTGCCCCACAGCCTGGTGCTCTTCGATGCCCACAACCTCGACCCGATGAAGGTCTACCCGGTGGTTGGCGAGAACGGCGAGAGCTCCCGGGTCAGCGCCGTCTACGCCGCGCCGCCCCGAGGCAGCTTCATCGCCGCGCTCAAGGACCTCGAGGAGGTGTGGGAGATCCCCTGGCCGCTGCCCACCGAGCCGGTGGTGTCCACCGGGCACATGACGACCCCCCTCGAGCCTAAGCGCCGCCACGACACCCCCACCTTCCGGGTGCGCCGTCTCCCGGTGCCGGACTACCTGGACGACTTCTTCTTCGATCCGGCCTATCGCCACGTGATCGGCGCCTCCCGGGGCGGCCAGGGCGGCATGGTGATCGACCTGGACAGCGGCGAGAAGGTCGCCGACCTGCCCCTGGAGGGCATGCCGCACCTGGGCTCCGGCATCACCTGGGAGCACGAGGGGCGCCGCGTCATGGCCACGCCCCACCTGACCCGGGCGGCGGTGTCGATCATCGACATGACCGACTGGACGGTGATCAAGACCCTCGAGACGGATGGCCCCGGCTTCTTCATGCGCAGCCACGCCAACTCGCCCTACGCCTGGGTGGACGTCTTCTTCGGCCCGAACCGGGACCGGGTGCACGTGATCGACAAGGCGCGCCTCGAGATCGTCGAGACCCTGATCCCCGAGCCCGGCAAGACCGCCGCCCACGTGGAGTTCGACCGCGACGGCGAGAAGCTGCTGCTGAGCCTGTGGGAGGAGGAGGGCGCGGTGATCGTCTACGACGCCGAGACCCTCGAGGAGGAGCAGCGCATCCCCATGAGCCGGCCCTCGGGCAAGTACAACGTCTGGAACAAGACGCGCTATGAAGAGGGCACCAGCCACTGAGCCTGCATAAGAAGCATTCTTGATACCTGTCAAGGAACGGGGCGAGGGAGTGGCCCACAATGGCCATCATCAAGTGTTTTCGTCGGGTATGGCGCCATGCAATCGACCTCCTCCTCCGCACGCTCCTCCTCGCTGTCGCACCTGCCGGTGGCGAGGCTGGCCTTTCGCCCCTTCTTCCTGCTGGCCTCGCTCTTCAGCGTGGCGGCGATGGTCGTATGGCTGGCCTTCTGGCACGGCGACATCCTGCTGCGCCCGGTCGGCGGGCTGATGTTCTGGCACCAGCACGAGATGCTGTTCGGCTTCGCCGCCGCGGTGGTGGCGGGCTTTTTGCTCTCCGCGGTGCAGAACTGGACGGGGCTGCCAAGCCTCAAGGGCGGACCGCTGCTGGCGCTGGTCGCGCTGTGGCTGGCCGGGCGGGCCCTGATGGCCTTCCCGCCGGGGACGGCGGACTGGCTGCCGATGCTGGTCGACCTGGCGTTCCTGCCGGTGGTGGCCGCGGTGATGGCGAGCCTGGTGATCCGCGCCCGCCGCTGGCGCAACCTGATCTTCCTGCCGGCGCTGGGCCTGTTGACCCTGGCCAACCTGGCCATGCACCTGGGGGTGCTCACCGGCGATGCCGAGCTGATCCGCCAGGCCGCCTACCTGGCGGTGCTGCTGATCACCCTGCTGATGGTGGTGGTGGGCGGCCGGGTGATCGCCATGTTCACCGCCAACCGCCTGGGCCTCACCCGCCGGCCGGCGATCCCGGCGCTGGAGACTCTCAGCCTGGGCAGCGTGCTGGCGGTGGTGCTGGCCCAGGGGCTCGCCGTGCTCGGCGTGGCGCTGCCGGGCGCGCTCCTCGCCACCCTGCTGGGGCTGGCGGCGCTCGCCAACGCGCTGCGCCTGGCGCGCTGGGGGGGCCTTTACAGCGGGCGCGAGCCGCTGCTCTGGGGCCTGCACGGCAGCTACGCCTTCATTCCCGTGGGCCTGGCGATGTGGGCGCTGGCGGCGCTGGGCGTGTTTCGCGCCGAGCTGGCCGTGCACGCCCTGACCATCGGCGGCATGGGCACCATGATGCTGGCGATGATGTCGCGGGTCTCGCTCGGCCATACCGCGCGCCCCATCCGCACCCTGCCGGGCATCGGCGTGGCGCTCGGCCTGATGCTCGCCGCCGCCGTGCTGCGCTCGCCGGTGCTGGCGCTCGCCCCCGAGATCACCCACTGGACCTACAACCTGGGCATCCTCTTCTGGTGCCTGGCCGATGTGATCTTCCTGTTCCACTATACGGGACCGCTGCTGTCGGCTCGGGCCGACGGCAAGGACGGATAGGACCCCGCCCCCGGACACCAAGGATACCCCGTGGAACACTACGCCCTGATCAAGCACCTGCACGTCACCGCCGCCGCCCTGAGCCTCGCCTTCTTTTTGCTGCGGGCCTGGTGGTCGGTACGCGAGTCGCCCCGGCTGCAGCGGCGCTGGGTGAAGATCGCCCCCCACCTCATCGATACCGCCCTGCTGGGGCTCGGCGTGACACTGATGGTGCTGCTCTCCGCCTGGCCCCACCAGCAGCCCTGGCTCGCCGCCAAGCTGATCGCGCTGGTGGGCTACATCGGCCTGGGCACGCTGGCGATCAAGCGCGGCCGCACCCCCGCGGTGCGCGGCGTCGCGGCGCTGGCCGCGCTGGCCACCTTCGCCTACATGCTGGGGGCGGCCGTGACCCACAGCCCGCTCTCCTGGCTGGCCTGAGGCCAGGGGCGCCTGCGCTGAGCCGTATGCGCTGATCTATACTGACCCCGCCATTCGTCTGCAGAAGGATGCTCTCATGTCGAAACAGGAACTCCCCGCCGGTGCCGGTCAGGTGGCCGAGCAGTACCCCGAGGTGTGGTCGGCCTATGCCGAGCTCGGCCGGGCCTGTGCCGAGGCCGGCCCGCTGGACGCGCGTACCCGCCGGCTGATCAAGCTGGCCCTGGCCGTGGGCGCGCGCTCCGAGGGGGCGGTGCACTCCCACGTGCGTCGCGGCCTGGAGGAGGGCGAGTCCGCCGAGGCCCTGAAGCAGGTGGCCATGCTGGCCATTCCCACCCTGGGCCTGCCCGGCGGCGTCGCGGCCCTGACCTGGATCGAGGACATCACCGAAGACCACTGAGCCCTCCCGGGCGGCCGCCTTTACGGCCGTCGCCCGCCCCTCCTTCCGCAAAAATTGACCGGCGTCAAAGCCTCACCCTGTGCTCTGCTGCTAGGCTTAACATGTATTTCCTATACATCTTAAGAGGGCGCAGGGCCGCTTGCCGTGAGAGGCGACGGCGCTGCCACACGAGCAAGGGGGGTATGGTCCATGGCCGACGGTCTCACCAAGTCGGCGGCCCGCAACATCTTCTACGGCGGGTCGCTGTTCTTCTTTCTGCTGTTTGCCGCACTGACGGCTCACAGCCACTGGTACATGGTCAACACGTCCACCGACAGCGAGGGGCTCACGGAGTCCGTCAAGCACGGCAAGGAAGTGTGGGAAAAGAACATGTGCATCAACTGCCACAGCATCATGGGTGAGGGCGCCTACTTCGCGCCGGAGCTGGGCAATGTCTGGGAGCGCTATGGCGGTCACGAGAATCCCGACGCGGCACGCGCGGGCCTCGCCGCCTGGATCCGCGCGCAGCCGCTGGGGGCCGAAGGGCGCCGCCAGATGCCCGCCTACGACTTCAGCGAGGAGGAGATGCAGGCGCTGATCGACTTCCTGGAGTGGACCGACGGCATCGACGACCAGGACTGGCCGCCGCACCCCGCCGGCTGAGCCGTCTGAACGCCGGACCGCCGGACCGCGGATCAATCGAGGAGAACGATACCGATGAAATACGAAACCCAGAGGGTGGCGCTACCCTTCTTCATGGTGGCCATGGCGCTCTTCGCGCTGCAGGTGGTCTTCGGGCTGCTGGCCGCCACCGTCTACGCCTGGCCCAACTTCATGGCCGAGCTGATGCCCTTCAACATCATGCGCGTCAGCCATACCAACCTGCTG
>JAWWBV010000267.1:0-4463 GCA_033720795.1 Halomonas sp.
ATCCTGCCCCGTACCAACGTCGAGCACCTGATGCTCAAGGGCGAGGTGCGCGAGGCGATCGAGCAGGGGCAGTTCCGGGTCTTCGCGATCTCCCGGGTGGACGAGGCCCTGTCGCTGCTCACCGGCCTGCCCATCGGCGAGGCCGACGGCGAGGGGCGCTTTCCCGAGGGCAGCCTCGAGGCGCGGGTGGCCGAGCGGCTGGCGCAGTTCCGCGAGGCGGTGACGCAGGCCCGGCGGGACGAGCGCGGCCTCGCCGACGGCGAGGCCGGGGAGGGGGGTGACGAGGAGGGCGATGGGGAGGACGAGGACGATGCAACCTGACGAGGCCGAGCGGCCACTTGGGGACTCGCCGGGCGGCGGGGTGGCCGACGGGAACGTCCGGGTCGTGCGGGTCCTGACCCTGCTCGATGCCTCGCGCCACAGCCTGGCCGCCCTCGCCGCCGCGGTGGAGCTCGCGGCGGCGCGCCACGCGGAGCTGGTGGCGCTGTTCGTCGAGGACCAGGAGCTCGTCAGCAGTGCCGGCTTCCCCTTCGCCCGGGAGATCGGCGCGGTCTCCGGGCAGGTACGGCGGCTCTCCCGCGAGGACCTGCTGGCCGGCCAGGCGCGCCAGGCGCGCCGCGTGACCGAGGCGCTGGAGGCCGCGGTGGCTGGCCGGGAGCTGCGTCACGAGCTCCGCGTCAGTCGCGGCAGGATCGTCAGCGAGGCGCAGGCCCTGGCCGGGCCGGGGGACGTGCTGCTGCTGGGCAAGGCCGGCTTCTCGGGGCACTGGGGCGTGCGCCTGGGCTCCACCAGCCGCGCCCTGATGCTGTCGGCGCCCTGCACGGTGATCATCTGGGACGAGCGACTGCCGCTGACGCGCGGCCCCCTGCGCACCCTGGGCGAGCCGCCGGCCGCCCTGGAGATCCCCGACGTCCTGGCGCGGCTGTTCGAGGAGGTGGAGGTCCTCGAGGAGAGCGATGCCCGTCGGCTCGAGGAGCGGCTGCGGCGAGCGACCAGCGGGGCGCTGCTGCTGCATCGCCCGCGGCTCGCCGAGCTGGCCGAGCAGGACCCCGACCTGCTGGCGCGGCTGCCGATCCCCGTCATCGTCGTGCCCTGAGCGACGTCGTGGGGCGACAGGCGATCGCGCCGCGCGATGCCGCCCCCACAGGAGGGCGAGAATTTGGCAAGATGGCGCCCCCTGAACAGGCCACGCGGACATCGATCGCAATGACATACTTGCTGGTGATGGGGGGGCTCGCGCTCTCCGTCTGCTTTACCCTGGGCTGGGGAATGGTCGGCATGGTTCGCTGGCTGGGCCGCCGGCTGCCCGGCGGGGGCGGCGCGGGGGCCCGGCAGCCGGCGCGCCGGGCGCCGAAGCGCTCGAAGGCCGCATCATCCTCCAAGGCCTCGCCCCGGACCTCTGCCAGGACGCCGGCCAAGGCCTCGACCAAGGGCGCTACCGAGAGCGCGAGCCGGGCCAGCCGCCGAGCCGCCAAGGCACCGTCGGAACCCTGGCCCCTGACTCGCTGGCTGGCCCGGCGGCGCTCGTCGTTGCCGCTGGGGCTGCTGGCGCTGCTACTCTATGGCGGCAGCCGCCTGGCCGAATACGGCATGGCCTTTCGCCCCCACGAGGCCCCCGGCGAGTATCATCGCCTGGTCGAGGTCCTGGGCTGGACCGCCGCCGGGCTGCTGGCACTCGCCGCCGTGAGCCTGCTGGCCGCCTGGCGCTGTCGCGAGTGATCGGGCGGGCGTTGCCGAGCGGCTAGCGGCGCAGCCAGTTGCGCAGCTTGACCAGCAGCAGGGCGCCGTCCCCCAGGCGTCGACGCTCGGCGATCAGCCCCTTCAGCAGGGCCGGGCGGTCGGTGATGATGCCGTCCACGCCCAGATCGATCAGTCGTGACATGGCGTCGCGATCATTGAGGGTCCAGGCGTGCAGCGCGTAGCCGTAGTGGCCGGCGAGGCGGATCTCCTCCTCGTCGATGCGGTTGTGGCGAAGCGCCAGGGCATCGAAGCCTTGGCGCTCCAGGCTGCCCGACAGCACCAGCTGGGCCAGCAGGGTGGTGCCCAGGCGCGGCTCCCGTCTCGCCGCCTCGCGCAGCAGCCAGGGCGAGCGGGTGGCCACGCGCATCTCCCCCATGATGTCGGGATCGCCACAGGCCAGGGCGGTGATCCGGTCCTCGGCCCGCGCCCGGCAGGCCAGGCGATGCGCCCGTTCCCGCCGCAATTCATCGAGCACCGCCTCGAGCAGGTCGATTTCGCGTCCCGGGTCGGGCTTGAGCTCGATCATCAGCCAGGCGCGCCCCCGCACCGTCGCCAGCGCCTCCTCCAGCCCCGGAATCCGCTCGCCGATGAAGGGGTCGCCGAACCAGCTGCCAACGTCGAAGGCCTCGAGGGACCCCCGGGTCAAGCTGCCGAGTGGCCGGTCGTCGCCGGTCAGGCGCTTGAGGCTCTCGTCGTGATAGAGCACCACACGGTCGTCGGCGGTCAGGCGCACGTCGATCTCGATGCCGTCGGCCCCGTCATCGATGGCCTGGTCCAGCGCCGCCAGGGTGTTCTCCGGTGCCTTCAGCGAGCTGCCCCGGTGCGCGATGATCTCGACCTCGTCGCGGATCTCGAAGCGATGGACGATCAGCCAGGCCTGGCCAATGGCGAACAGCACCACGGCGAGCTCCACGGCCCAGGCCAGACGGTGTGGATGACTGCCGGGCGGGGGAGGCTCGGGGCGCGGCTCACGGTGTGCCAGGCGCAGATACAGGCAGGTGGCCTGCAGGGCATTGGCGGCGATGCCGCCGAAGGCGATGGCCAGGGTGATGAGCAGGTAGGCGGTGAGGTAGGCGAGCATCGCCGGGATCAGCACCGCATTGCGCTCGGGCAGCCACCACAGCAGCGGCGTGACGACCCGGTCGAACAGGGCGGTCGCGAGCAGGGGCAGGCCGACGATGCCGACCAGCAACAGCAGCACCGCCGTGGCGATGTGGCGTCCCTGGCCCCGGGTCAGCCGCATGCTGCGAGCCAGCGCCGCCCGGGGAGGGAGCGCCTCCAGGGTCAGCACCGTCAGCGCCAGGTGCCAGCGCACGTAGAGGCCACCCGCCAGCAGCGCCCAGGCGAGCACGGGCAGCAGGGCGCTGGCGAGGAAGGCCCAGAAGGCCGGGGGGCGCACGCGCTGCACGAAGTAGGGGTCCAGGTCGCCGAGGAAGAGATCGTGCAGTCCGCCCAGGGTGACGGCCAGGGGGATGAGCAGCAGCAGCTGGGTGCCGACCTGCATCACGACCAGGCCGCCGATGGCCGGCAATCGCCGCAGCGTGGCCCACAGCGCCTCGAAGGCCAGGCGTACGTGCTGGCCGTGGGGGCGCACCGCGACGAGGATCATGCCGGACTGCTGCAGGTAGAGCACCAGGAAGGTCAGGCCCAGCGCGGCGAGCAGCCACACGAGGCCCCGTGGGCTCATCAGCAGGGCGATCAGCTCAGCGTTGGTGATCACCGGGCGGCCGAACTCCCCAAGCAGGCTCGACAGCGTCCAGCCCACGGCCGGCAGCAGCAGGCTCGAGGCCAGCAGGGTGAAGAAGAGGTGGTAGGCGATCAGCGGTCGCAGGTGCTCGCGCAGGGTGCGCAGCACGTCGCCGCTCAGTCGTGACAGGGCCAGCATGGGGTCGCCAGGGTGACTGCGGTGTCATCAGGGTGGCATTGCGCCGGCTGCCTGGGCAATGGGTGGGCCATTCGCCGCCTCGCGCCCCGAAGGGCGCGGTGCGGGGCCGAGGCGCCCCGCGAAGGCCCGCGGGGCCGTGGTGACTCGAGCGTCAGCGCGTGAGGTCCAGCCGCTCGTCGGCGATCAGGATGCCGTTGTTGTCGGCGTAGAGCCACTGGCCGGGCGCGATGGTCACCCCGGCGAAGGTCACGGGCAGGTCGCGCTGCCCCTCGCCGCGCTTCTCGCTCTTTCGCGGGTGGGCGCCCAGCGCCTGGATGCCGAGCTCGGTCTCGGCCAGCACGTCGACGTCGCGCACGCAGCCGTACATCACCACGCCGGCCCAGCCGTTGCCGGCGGCCTGCTCGGCCAGCATGTCGCCGAGCATGGCACAGCGGGTCGAGCCGCCGGCATCGACCACCAGCACGGCGCCGTCGCCGGGCTCGGCCACGGCCTCCTTGACCCGAGAGTTGTCCTCGAAGCACTTGACGGTGCGGATCGGGCCGCAGAAGGCCTCCACGCCGCCGACGTTGACGAAGATCGGCTCGAGTACTCGCACGTCGGGATACGCATCACAGATGTCGGGGGTGACGATGGCCTGCATGAAGGGCTCCCTGTTCGGATGATGGGCAAAGATCGAGCCTGCGTTGATACCCTTGCCCGTGCAAGGCAGACGATGGCTCAGAGGTTGGATCATTCGGCGTCATGGATGCGATTTCGCCCACCTCGCTTGGCGTGATACATCGCCTGATCGGCACGATCGATCAGTGTGTGGGCAGTGTCCCCCGGTCGACAGGTGGCG
>JAWWBV010000268.1:0-4458 GCA_033720795.1 Halomonas sp.
CAGCGCCATCACCAGCAGCAGGAACATCAGCGGGTCGTCGGTGAGCCCCTGGATCCAGTTGGTGAGCTGCATCGGGATCAGGTCGATGGTGAAGGCGAAGGTCATGGTCGAGGCGAAGGCGATCAGCGCGCCCACCATGGCGGCGGTCACCGCGGCGTTGAACATCGCCTTGGGCAGGTCCGAGAGGCGCAGCTGGCGGGTCACGAGGAAGCCGATCAGCAGCGCATAGACCACGGCGATGGCCGCCCCCTCGGTGGGGGTGAAGGCGCCGGCGACGATGCCGCCGACCACCACGATGGGCATCAGCAGGATGGGCAGGGCACGCCAGGTCTGCACCAGCACGTGGCGCAGCCCCACCACGCCGCCGACCAGCGGATAGCCGCGGCGCATCGACAGGAAGCTCGCCAGGCCCATGAAGCCCAGGGCGAGGATGATCCCCGGCACCACCCCGGCCATGAAGAGCCCGCCCACCGAGACCGAGGAGCCGGCCATCAGGGCGTAGATGATCATGGCGTTGCTGGGCGGGATGATGGCGCCCAGGTTGGCGGCCGAGGCGACCACGGCGCTGCTGTAGCCGGTGTCGTACTGCTGGCGCATGGAGGGCACCAGCGAGCTGCCCAGGGCGCTGGCGCTGGCCACCGCGGCGCCGCTCACCGCGGCCAGCACCATGCCGGCGACGATGGCGACGTGGGCCAGGCCGCCGTGGACGCGACCGATCAGCGAGTTGGCGAAGTCGACCAGGCGCTGCAGGATGCCGGCGGCGACCATCAGCTCGCCGGCCAGCATGAACAGCGGGATGGCCATCAGCGGGAAGCTGTTGACCGAGTGCATCATGCGCTGGGGCATCACCGAGAAGTCCATGCCGCCGACGTAGAGGCCGACCAGCGAGGCGAGGCCCAGGGCGAAGGCCAGCGGCATGCGCAGCAGGGCGAAGCCCAGGAAGGTGAAGACGATGGCGGGGGTCATGAGGCGCTCCCTCCTCGAGGCTCCGGCGGGGCGCTGGGCAGCGGCTCCAGCCGGCAGGCCTGGGCGATCAGGTGCAGGCAGCAGTGGACGGCGCAGACCAGCACGGCGATGTAGAAGACGGCGGCGGTGATCGGCAGGGTCGGCATCATCTCCTGCCACTTGTCGGCCACCGCGCCGACGCTGATCCAGGCCAGCATCGCCATCAGCACGGCGCCGACCAGCGCCATCAGGCGGGCCAGCGACTCCTGCACGCCCTTCGGCAGCAGGCCGACCAGGGCGTCGATGCCGACGTGGATGCCGACCTTGATGCCGTGGGGAATGGCCAGGAAGATCGCCCACACGAAGCACAGGCGCGACAGCTCATCGGCGGAGTCGATGGAGGTGCCGAGCACGTAGCGGGCGAACACCTGGGCCGAGACCAGCGCGGTCATCAGGGCCATGGCCAGCAGGATGGCGAAGTAGGAGGTGCGATCCAGCAGCGCCAGGCCGTGCAGGAAGTGACGGGTGAACGGGCTGGAGGCGTGCGCCTCCAGCCGGTGCCAGGCGGGTGTCATGACCCCAGCTCCTCGAGCACCCGGTCGACGATCTCCGCGCCGATCTTCTCGCGCAGGTCGTCGACCACGCCCTGGCTGGCGTCACGCAGTGCGCTGCGCGTCTCGTCGCTGATCGGGGTGAACTGCATGCCGCGCTCGATCAGCGTCTCGCGGGCCGCCGCGTCCTCCTCGGCCGCGGTCTCGCGCTGCCAGGCCACCGCCTCGGCCATCGCCTCGTGCACCGCCTGCTGCTCCTCCTCGCTCAGTCCCTCGAACTTGTCGCGATTGGCGACCACCACGATGTAGTCGTAGAAGTGGCCGGTATCGGAGAGGTACTGCTGCACCTCGTCGAGGCGCTTGGTGCTGATGATGCTGTAGGGGTTCTCCTGGCCGTCGAGCACGCCCTGCTGCAGGGCCCCGTAGACCTCGTTGATGTCCATGGAGACCGGGTTGGCGCCGATGGCGCGGAAGGTGTCCAGGTGGGTCTGGTTGGGCTGCAGGCGGATCTTGAGGTCCTGGAAGTCCGCCACGGTCTCGAGGGGGCTGACGCTGTTGGTGACGTGGCGGAAGCCGAGCTCCATGTAGCCCAGGGCCGTGAAGCCGGCCTCGGCGAGCTTCTCGTCGAGCAGCTCGCCGACTTCGCCATCGATCAGCGCGAAGGCGTCCTCGCGGCTGTCGAAGGCGAAGGGCAGGCTCAGCGCCTCGAGCTCGGGCACGGTGCGCGACAGGTAGGAGATGCCGATCCAGGTGCCCATGATGGCGCCCGAGTTCACCTGGTCGACGTTCTCGCCGGCGCCACCGAGCTGCATGTTGGGGAACAGCTGGGCGGTCAGGTCACCGTCGGTACGCTCGGCGAGCCGCTCCTGGAAGATCTCCATGGCGCGGCTGCTGGAGTGATCGTCGGTGAAGTTGCCACCGAAGCGCAGGGTGTCGGCGCCGGCCATCAGCGGCGCGCCGAGGCCCAGGGCCAGCAGCAGGGGGGTGGTGTAACGGGCGGTGCGCGTTGTTGTTGTCATCCGAAGGTCCTTCGCGGCAATGGAGGGGAAACGGGGCGTGCCGGGGGCGCGCCGACGACTCAGGGAAACCATAGGCCAGGGGTAATAAAAATTCAAAATACAGAATACGTTTTTTTTATTTCTTGAATAAAATCAGATAGATAAATTTTCAACAATGCGCTCGAAAGGCGTGTTTTCCTTGAAGCGGCAGGCGAGACCCGTGCGGGGGAGGGGGCCACTGGCAGTGGGGGTGCCACGAGGTGTTGCGGCGGATAAGTGGCCGGGCGAATGCGGGCATGCGACCGCCCACTCGCCCGAGACGGTCCTCGGCGCGCCAGACGATCCACGGTGGCGATGGGGCGGGGAGGCATGGCGCTAGAGGTCGATGGCTCGGGTGGCCCGGCCGGCGAGTGCCGGCCGGGCTCAGCGCGCCGCCAGCCCCTCGAGCACCGCGTCGCCGGTCTTGCGCATGTGGTCGCGCATGGCGCCGGCCAGCGCCTCGCCGTCGCGGCGCTCCAGGGCCTCGAGGATGGCCTCGTGCTCGCGGGCCGACTCGTCCCAGCGGCCGAGCTTCATGTTGGCCGCGTAGCGGGCGCGGGTGATCTTGAGGGTGAGCGCGGTCTCGAGCTCGAGCAGCACCCCGTTGCCCGAGATCTCGGCCAGCCGGCGATGGATCCGCTGGTTGAGGCGGAAATACTCGACCCGTTCCTGGCGCCGGTAGTGGTCCAGCATCTGCCGGTGCAGCGCGCGCAGCTCGGCGATCTGGGCGTCACTGGCGCGCCGCGCCAGCAGGTGCCCGGAGAGCGCCTCCAGCTCCACCATGACCTCGAACAGGTCGGCCACCTCCCGGGGATCCACCTCGGTCACCTTGGCGCCGCGATTGGGCAGCAGCTCCACGAGCCCCTCGTTGGCGAGCACCTTGAGGGCCTCTCGCAGCGGGGTGCGCGAGACCTCGAAGGACTCGCAGAGTCGCTTCTCGGAGATTCGGCTGCCCGGGACCAGCTCGCCTTCCAGCACCATCTCGCGAAGCTGTTCCGCCACCACCTCGTAGAGCGACAGCCGGCGCAGCGGCGCCGCGCCGTCGAGGGCCTCGGGGGGCTTCACATCTGCGGTGTCGTCCATGGTCATCTCCTGTTGGGAGGCGACGCGAGGCCGCGTCGCCGATTGCCGAAAAGTGTACTTGCAAAATCTGGATCTTGTGCGACTCTTTGCATACTGTATTTTGAATTCAAAATTCACGACGCGCCAACAACCCGACAAGCACGTCCGATCACAACGCCTCACAAGAACAAGGATCCTGCCCATGCCACGCACCCTGATCGGGATGCTCACGCCCTCCTCCAATACCGTGCTGGAGCCCTATACCGCGGCCCTGCTCGGCGAGCTGATGCCCGAGGTGACCGCCCACTTCCAGCGCTTCACGGTCAAGGAGATCTCCCTGAGCGAGACGGCGCTGGCGCAGTTCGATCCGGCCCCGCTGCTCGAGGCCGCCGGCCTGCTCAACGATGCCCGCATGGACGTCATCGCCTGGAACGGCACCTCGGCGAGCTGGCTGGGCTTCGAGGCCGATCGCCGGCTGTGTGCCGCCATCACCGAGGTGACCGGCGCGCCGGCCACCACCAGCGTGCTGGCGCTCAACGAGGCCCTCAAACGCACCGACGTGACCCGGCTCGGGCTGGTGACGCCTTACCTCGACGACATTCAGGCGGCGATCGTCGCCAACTACCGGGCCGAGGGGATCGAGGTGGTCGCCGAGCGCCACCTCAACGATCGCGGCAACTTCTCCTTCTCCGAGTACGACGAGGCGACCCTGGCCGAGATGGTGCGCGAGGTGGCCAAGGCGAATCCCCAGGCCATCACCATCCTCTGCACCAACCTGCGCGGTGCCGGCATCGTGCCGGCGCTCGAGCGCGAACTCGGCATTCCCATCTACGACTCGGTCAGCGTCACGGTGTGGAAGACCC
>JAWWBV010000269.1:0-4449 GCA_033720795.1 Halomonas sp.
CCGGTGCTCGGCGTCGGCGTGCGTGCGCCGAAGGACAAGCAGGAGGCCAACGTCTTCTCGCTGGCCCAGAAGACCGAGGCCAAGCTCGGCCTCTCCGGCGTGGTGAACCGCGAGGACGTGGTGGCCAACTGTGACTACGTCGGCGAGGGCTACGGCATCCCCACCGAGAGTATGGTCGAGGCCGTCACGCTGATGGCGCGCCACGAGGGCATCCTGCTCGATCCGGTCTACTCCGGCAAAGGCATGGCGGGCCTGATCGACCTGATCCGCAAGGGCCATTTCAAGGAAGGCGAGAACGTGGTGTTCCTGCACACCGGCGGCAGCGTGGCCCTGTTCGGCTACCCGGATGCCTTCGGCTTCCCCGACTATCAGGCCAATTGAGTCGACCGCGGATACGAAGGGTTTCATGTCTATCCGGCGAACGACCCGCACCGCCTGGTACCACCATGACAACGACAAAGGTGACCCCATGAAAACTATCCCGATGCTGACTGCACTGGCTGCCTCGATCACCCTGGCCGGGGCGAGTCTGAATGTGCAGGCGAGCACGACCCTGCGACTCTCCACCTATGTGAACAAGGTCGACATTCGCTATGAGGGGTTCCAGAAGTTCGCCGAGCTGGTCGAGGAGAAGACGGATGGCGAGGTGAAGGTCGAGATCTTCCCCTCTTCCACCCTCCATGGCTGGAGCGAGGGGGTCGACGCCGTGACCGGGGGCATCGCGGATATCGCCTGGGTGCCTGCGGACAATCGACTGCCATGCTATCGAGTGACTTCTCTCTATCCCGCCCTGGTCGATCTCGAGCGGCAGCATGAGCTCGACGCGGCGTATACCGAGCTGGTTCGCGAGGAAGCGGCTGAGGTCGGTCTGGTGCCGGTCTTCAATTCCAACTACTCCTACGATCAGGAGTGGTGGTTTCAGGGACCGGTGGACGACATCACTCAGCTGGATGGCAAGCTGGTACGCTCCATCGGACCGCTGGTCAGCCTGATGATCACGACCTGGGGCGGCGAACCGGTGTTCGTGTCGCCCAACGAGGTCTTCCAGTCAGCGGAACGAGGCGTGGTGGATGGCATCAACATGGGGGTGGCGACCTACAGCTCCTGGCAGCTATGGGATGTCATGCCCTATATGATCAATGCGTCGCTGTTCTACGGCAACATCCAGTACATGATGAACAAGCGCAAGTTCGATGGCCTGGAGGCCGCCGACCAGCAGGCGCTGCTGGAGGCGGCTCGTGAAGCCGAGGTCTGGCTCAAGCCCCGATACGAGCAGTGGGTCAACGAGCGCGTCGGACAGGCCGTCATGCAGGGGGGCGGGGCGGCCGTATCCCTCGAGAGTGATGAGAGTGCGGCCATCGTCGATGCCATCGCGGCCGAATGGTCTCCCACCGTGGATGAGTCCTGCGGGGTCGAGAAGGCCAACGCCATGCGTGACCTGTTCGCCGAGTATCGGCGTTGAGGTCCCGCCGGGTGTTCTGACGTCATTGCCGGGAGAGGCGCCCCTGGCGGCGCCTGCCCGGCCATCCCGCAGTGATCCAACCCATTTCGCGACCGTGAGTCCCGTGTCGAAGGTGAGTCTCTCGACGTCTTAGAGGGGGATTGAGCACACGAGTGACCCATGGTGGGCTAGGGGCAACCGATGAGTACCGATGTGACTTCTCCCATAGAACGTTTCCTGGATCGAGCCGCGCTGGCCTCGGCGCTTGCCGGCGGTGCGGTCATCCTGGTGCAGGCCGTGTGGATGAGCTGGGGCGTGTTTACGCGATACATGCTGGGCTCTCCCGATCGCATGGTGACCGAGGCGACGGCCCTGCTGCTGTTTCCGGTGGCCTTTGCCGGGCTTGCCCTCGCGCTGCGGCAAGACGCCTATCCCAAGGTGACCATGCTGCTGGATGTTCTGCCGAGCCGGGGGCGCCATTGGGTGCAGGGTTTCAACCTGGTGGTCATCGCCTTGATCGGTTTCTGGTTCATGTATGTGTCCTTCTCGGCCACCCTGCGCACCTTCGAGTCCGGTGCCGCCTCGGAGATCCTGCTTTGGCCCCGCGTCTATTTCTGGGGCCCCGTGCTGCTTTCCATGGTGATCTTCTGCTGCTGTGTCCTGCATCGCCTGATCCAGCATTTCACCGGCCGCAGCGTCACCAACCAGGTCAAACGGGGGGGCTGATCATGGAATGGTATACGGTGGCCATCGGCCTGTTCGCTCTGCTGATGCTGCTGGTCAGCATCGGCGTTCCCATTCCCTTTGCGCTGGCCGGGGCGGCGCTTCCCTTCCTGTGGCATATCCAGAGCTTTGCCACCTCCGTGGTGAGCAGCGAACTGCAACTCTGGGGCGTCTGGGTCAACTACATCCTGCTGGCGATCCCGCTGTTCGTGTTCCTGGGAGAGCTGATCGGCCGCTCCCGGATCGGCTCCGACCTGTACCATTTCCTGCACAGCGGCGTGAACCTGCGCGGATCCGCCGCCTACGGCAGCATCGGCGCTTGTGCGGGCTTTGGCGCGGTATCCGGTTCCAGCATGGTGGGCTCGCTCACCATCGGTGGTGTGGCCCTGTCGGAAATGCTGAGGCTCAAGTATGACCGTCGCCTGGCCAGCGGCATCCTGGCGGCCGGGGGGACGCTCAGCGTGCTGATACCGCCAAGCCTGATCATGATCTACTACGGTATCGTCACCGATCAGTCGATCGGCAATCTCTTCATCGCCGGGATCATCCCGGGCATCATCCTGACCTCCATGTTTGTTGTCATCGTGCTTGTCTGGTCACATCTGTGCCGCTCTCACGTGCCGGATGCCGACAGTACCCACAAGCTGCCAAGGAAGCGTGTTGTCGTTACGCTGACCACCATTGGCCTGATCGGCTTCATCATCATCGCCTCCATCTACACGGGTCTTGCCACGCCTACCGAAGCGGCGGCCGTGGCGGCCGTGGTCACCTTCGTTCTCACCGCCTGCTTCGGTGGCCTGACACTCGACGGCTTCCTCGAGGCCCTCAAGCGCACCATGCTGACGATGGGCTATCTGGGCCTCCTGCTCTCTGCCGGCACGCTGTTCGGTTTCGTGGTGACCTACTACCGCATACCCGACGAACTGACGGCCATGATCACCTCCATGGGGCTGTCCCCCTACGTCATCCTGGCGGTGGTCATCGTGGTCTACATCCTGCTCGGCATGTTCCTGGAGCCCGTCTCCATGACCTTCATCACCCTGCCGACCATCTTTCCGCTCATCCATGCGGCCGGCTTCGACCTGATCTGGTTCGGTGTGGTCTATACGGTGATCATGGAGATCGCGGTGCTGACGCCACCGGTGGGCCTCAACCTCTACGTGATCCAGGGTCTGGCCAAGGATGACGTGTCGGTGGGGGATGTCATCGTGGGCTCGCTGCCCTTCATCGGAGCCTTGGTGCTGCTGGTACTGGCACTGTTGATCGCCCCCGAACTCGCGCTTTGGCTGCCGGAGGTCATGAAATGAGTGTTTCGCGTGTCCGTGCGGTGGAGGATCCCGGGGCCGTGCCGCTCGTGCTGGTTCACGGCTTCCTCAGTGGCAGCGACTACTGGTCAAGCGTGATCGATACCCTCAGGGAGAAGCGGCCGGTGATCGCGATCGATCTGCCGGGGTTCGGGAAGCGCTGTGATGAACCGGCGGTCGACAGCGTGGCCGGATTCGCCGCCGACGTCCTCGAGACCCTCGACGGCCTGGGCGTGGAGCGTTTCGCGCTGCTGGGGCATTCAATGGGGGGCATGATCGCGCAGGAGATGGCCTTTCGCGCCCCTGAGCGGGTCGCGGCACTGGTCCTCTTCGGCACCGGGCCCGAGGGCGAGTTGCCCGGCCGTTTCGAGCCTATCGCGGAGTCGAGGCGCAAGGTCGACGCCGAGGGAAAGTCATCCACCATCGCGTTCATCGTCGCCAACTGGTACGTCAGCGGGCGGCAGCATCCCTGGTACGCACCTTCCCTGGCCCTTGCCGAACAGGCCGGTGTGGCGGCCGTGAAGGGCGGGTTGACCGCGATGGAAGGGTGGCGGGGGAGCGACTACCTGGCGCATCACACCATGCCCTGCCTGGTGCTGTGGTCCGATCGTGACAAGGCCTATCCCTGGTCACAGGAGCTGGCGCTCTGGCAGGGGATCCGGGGCGCTCGCCTCGCCGTCATCCCCAACGCCGGCCACAATGCCCATCACGAAAAGCCCGCGCTCTTCTGTGCACTGCTCGATGACTTTCTCGATGAGCTGCCTCACCAGGAAGGAGCCCCATCGGGGCGTTAACGCGACGCCTCGGCCGGCTGACCGGAGAACGACCGTCCAGAGTGGCGTGCGGTGTACGCGAGTTGCACCCATGTAGCCACTGGAGCAGCCGCTCGCCCAGGTCGGTGAGTTCCACCGAGCGCCGGCTGCGGCGCAGCAGGCTGACGCCGAAGCGCTCCTCCAGCTTGCGCACCTGATCGGAGACCGC
>JAWWBV010000270.1:0-4449 GCA_033720795.1 Halomonas sp.
GACGCCCTGACCCGTGACCTCGATGACGTCATGCGCCGCGACGTCGTTGGCCTCGAGAAACGCCTGCGCGGCCTGCGCCGCCGCCTCAAGGAAGGCAAGCCCGTGGATCGCGGCCTCGCCGAGGTGCGCCGCGCCGTGGAACGCTCGCGCGGCCTCGTCGAGCGGCGCCGGGCGCGCCCGGTCACCCTCGACTACCCGGCCGAGCTGCCGGTGGCGGAGCGCCGCGAGGACATCCTCGCCGCGCTCGAGGAGCACCAGGTGGTGGTGGTCGCCGGCGAGACCGGCTCGGGCAAGACCACCCAGCTGCCCAAGCTCTGTCTGGAATTGGGCCTCGGGCGCCGCGGGCTGATCGGCCACACCCAGCCGCGGCGCCTGGCGGCGCGTTCGGTGGCCACGCGCCTGGCCGAGGAGCTGGCGGTGCCGCTGGGCGAGCAGGTCGGCTACCAGGTGCGCTTCACCGACCAGAGCAGCGACGAGACCCTGGTCAAGCTGATGACCGACGGCATCCTGCTCGCCGAGACCCGCCACGATCCCGACCTCAGCCGCTACGAGGCGATCATCATCGACGAGGCACACGAGCGCAGCCTCAACATCGACTTCCTGCTCGGCTACCTCAAGCGCCTCACCACCCGCCGGCCCGACCTCAAGGTGATCATCACCTCGGCGACCATTGACGTCGAGCGCTTCGCCGCGCACTTCGGCCGCCGCGACGCCGACGGCCGGGACGTGCCGGCGCCGGTGGTCGAGGTCTCCGGGCGCACCTACCCGGTGGAGGTACGCTACCGCCCCCTGGTGCGCGATGACGACGACGAGGAGGACCGCACCCTGCAGGAGGGGATCCTCCACGCCGTGGAGGAGATCGAGCGGGTCGAGCGGGAGAAGGGCTGGTTCCACGGGCCGCGGGACATCCTGGTGTTCCTGCCCGGCGAGCGCGAGATCCGCGAGACCGCCGATACCCTGCGCCGGGCCGACCTGCGCGGCACCGAGATCCTGCCGCTCTACGCGCGGCTCTCCAACGCCGAGCAGAACCGCGTCTTCGCCTCCCACGCGGGGCGGCGCATCGTGCTCTCCACCAACGTCGCCGAGACCTCGCTGACGGTGCCGGGCATCCGCTACGTCATCGACCCGGGCCTGGTGCGCATCAGCCGCTACAGCTACAAGGCCAAGATCCAGCGCCTGCCGGTGGAGCCGGTCAGCCAGGCCAGCGCCAACCAGCGCAAGGGCCGCTGCGGCCGGGTGGCCGAGGGGCTGTGCATCCGCCTCTTTGATGAGGAGGACTTCCTCGCCCGTCCCGAATTCACCGACCCCGAGATACGCCGCACCAACCTGGCCTCGGTGATCCTCTCGATGCTCTCGCTGAAGCTCGGCGACATCGCGGCCTTCCCCTTCGTCGATCCGCCGGATTCGCGCTTCATCACCGACGGCTTCCGGCTGCTCTTCGAGCTGGGCGCGGTGGACGCGGGCAATCGCCTGACTCCGCTCGGGCGCAAGCTGGCGCGGCTGCCCATCGACCCGCGCCTGGCGCGCATGGTGCTGGCCGGCGCCGAACAGGGGGGACTGCGCGAGGTGCTGATCGTGGTCGCCGGCCTGGCGGTCCAGGACCCCCGCGACCGCCCGGCCGACAAGCGCCAGGCCGCCGACCAGGCCCATCGCCGCTGGCACGACCCGGACTCCGACTTCGTCGCGCTGCTCAACCTCTGGCACGGCTTCGAGGCCGCCCGGGAGGAGCTCTCCGGCAACCGGCTGCGCCGCTGGTGCAAGGAGCACTACCTCAACTACCTGCGCCTGCGCGAGTGGCATGACACCTTCCGCCAGCTGCGCCAGCTGCTGCGCGACATGGAGATCGAGGTGCCGCCGCCCCCGGCGCCGGTCGAGGCGCCGGAGGACGACGACAAGGCGCACCGCGAGGCACGCCGCGAGCGCTCGGTCGCCCTGCACCAGGCGCTGCTCACCGGGCTGCTCTCGAATATCGGCCTGCTCACCGAGAACCGCGAGTACCTGGGGGCGCGCAACCGCAAGTTCGTCGTCCACCCGGGCTCGGGGCTCGCCAAGAAGTCGCCCAAGTGGCTGATGGCCTTCGAGCTGGTGGAGACGACCAAGCTCTTCGCCCGCACCGCGGCGCGGATCGAGCCCCAGTGGATCGAGCCGCTGGCCGGCCACCTGGTGAAGCGCTCCTACGCCGAGCCCCACTGGGAGATGAAGCGCGCCCAGGTGGTGGCCACCGAGCAGGTCACGCTGTTCGGCCTGCCCATCGTCACCGGGCGCCGGGTCCACTTCGGGCCGATCGACCCGGTGGCGTCCCGAGAACTCTTCATCCGCCGCGCGCTGGTCGAGGGGGAGTTCAAGACCCGTGGCGACTTCTTCGCCCACAACCGGGCGCTGGTCGAGGAGGTCGAGGACCTCGAGGACCGTGCCCGCAAGCGCGACATCCTGGTCGACGAGGAGACCCTCTTCGCCTTCTACGACGAGCGGATTCCCGCCGAGATCGTCAACGGCAAGGGCTTCGAGGCCTGGCGCAAGAAGGCCGAGGCCGAGGACCCCGACATCCTCAAGTTCGACCGCGCGGCCCTGCTGGCCCGCGAGGCCGGCGAGGTCACCCAGGCCGACTACCCCGACGAGCTCACCCTCAACGGCGTGCGCTACCCGCTCGCCTACCACTTCGAGCCCGGCGCCCCGGACGACGGCGTGACGCTCACCGTGCCGGCCGCCATGCTGCCCCAGCTGCCCCTGGCGCGGCTGGAGTGGCTGGTGCCGGGGCTGTTGCGCGAGAAGTGCATCGCCCTGATGAAGTCGCTGCCCAAGGCGATCCGCCGCCAGGTGGTGCCGATCCCCGACTGGGTGGACGCGGCCCTGGAGGCGATGACCCCGGACGACGTCCCGCTCACCGAGGCGCTGGGCGAGTTCCTGCGCCGCAAGACCGGCGTGCGCCTGCACCCCGACGACTGGAACCTCGAGGCCTTGGAGCCCCACCTGGTGATGAACCTGCGGGTGGTCGACCATCAGGGCGAGACCCTGGGCCAGGGCCGCGACGCCCGCGCGCTGGAGCGCCGCTTCGAGGCGGCTGCGGGGGAGGGGGCCCGGGCCCTGGCCGAGCAGGCGAGCGACGCGGGCGAGCTTGCCGCCCTGCCCGAGACGCCGCTGCCCGAGTCCCGGGTCACCACCCAGGCCGGCATCCGGGTGGAGGCCTATCCTGCCCTGGTGCCCGCCAAGGAGGCCTTCCGGGTCGAGCTGTTCGATCACCCCGACAAGGCCCGCGAGGCCCATCGCGACGGCGTGGTGCGGGCCGCCATGGAGCAGCGACCCGACCAGGCCCGCGCCATCGAGCGGCTGAAGGGGCTCTCCACCTGTGCGCTGCTGTTCGCCAAGGTGGGCAGCAAGCGCGCGCTGATCGACGACGTGGTGGCGGCGGTCTTTCGCCAGGTGGTGGCCGTCGACCCGCTGCCGCGCTCCCGCGACGAGCTGGCGGCGCGGCTGGAGGCCACCGGCGACGCCTTGCTGCCCCACGCCGAGGCCCTGGTGACGACCCTCGAGCAGGCGCTCCAGGGGCACCTGGCGGTGACCAAGGCGCTGAAAGGCAACCTCAACCTGGCCCTGGCGCTGGTGTACAGTGATCTCAAGGCCCAGATGCAGCGCCTGGTGCACCCCGGCTTCGTCAGCGAGGCCGGCGCGTGGCTCGAGGAGTATCCGCGCTACATGGACGCGGCCCTGATCCGCCTGGAGAAGGCGCCACGGGAGCGCATGCGCGACCAGATGCACATGCAGGAGATCCAGGACTTCGAGGCGCGCCTGGCGGCCCGCCGCGAGAGCGAACGACGCGGCGGGGTGGACGATCCGGCGCTGGTGGAGTTCGGCTGGTGGATCGAGGAGCTGCGCGTCTCGCTCTTCGCCCAGCAGCTGGGCACGAAGTTCCCGGTCTCCACCAAGCGTCTCGAGAAACGCTGGGCCGAACTCACAGGGAGAAGCGCATGACCCATGCAGTGATCACCGGCACGGGGCTGTTCACGCCGGCTCATGCCATCGACAACGCGGCCCTGGTGGCCTCGTTCAACGCCTGGGTGGACGCCGAGAACGCGCGTCGCGCGGAGGCGGGCCTCGAGGAGCGGCTCGAGCACTCGAGCACCGACTTCATCGTCAAGGCCTCGGGCATCCACAGCCGCTACGTGATGGACGCCGAGGGGATCCTCGATCCCGAGCGCATGCGCCCGCGGCTCGCGCCGCGCGGCAACGACGAACCCTCCATCCAGTGCGAGATGGGCCTGGCCGCGGCCCGCGAGGCGCTGGAGAAAGCGGGCGTGGCGGCGGCAGAGATCGACCTGGTGATCGTCGCCTGCTCCAACCTGGAGCGCCCCTACCCGGCGGTGGCCGTGGAGCTGCAGGCGGCGCTGGGCGCCGGCGGCTACGCCTTCGACATGAACGTCGCCTGCAGCTCGGCGACCTTCGCCATCGAGA
>JAWWBV010000271.1:0-4442 GCA_033720795.1 Halomonas sp.
GCCGGCATCCTCACCGGGCAGGCGCAGCGGCTCGCCGGTGCGCGGGTCGTCGACCAGCTCGCCCTGCTGCTCGACCATCAGCACGTGCCCGGTCTCCAGGCCGTCGCGGCGACCGCGATCGAGCGCCACCACCTGCAGCGGTCCGATGAAGCGCACGCCGCCCGGCACCGCCAGGATGCGGCCGTCGATCTCGCGATCGGGCGCGCGGGGCAGGAACTCGGTCACCAGGCGGCGATCCTCGAGGGGCAGTGCGATGTCGTCGTCGCGGACCTCCTGGCGGGAGGCGGTCACCTCCATCACCACGATGTCGTCCTCCTGGCGCAGCCGGCGCGCCTCGCCGACGCTCTCGAGCTCGAGGCCCAGCACCTCGCCGGTGGCGCCGTCGACGTACTGCTCGCCGACCCGGTAGAGGCCGACGCGGCCGCCGCCCTCGACGCGCCCGCGGGCATAGAGGCGATCGCCGCGGCCGCTGACCAGCCGGCCGTCGTCCCCGGCGACCACGTAGGCCAGCTCGTCCAGCGCCTCGGGGCCCTCGATCACGCGATGATCGCGCAGGAAGTGGCGCACGGCATCCAGCGGGATCGGCTCGATGGCTTCGCGGTGCGACGAGGTGCGCACCTTGGGTGACAGCCGCACCACGCCCTGGCCGCGCTCCAGGCCGAGGCAGGGCCGGCCATTGCAGTCGTAGAGGTAGACGATGTCGCCGGGATAGATCAGGTGGGGGTTGTCGATCTGCGGGTTGACCTGCCACACCTCGGGCCACTGCCAGGGATGGCGCAGGAAGCGACCGGAGATGTCCCACAGGGTGTCGCCCTTCACCACGGTGTAGCGATCCGGGGCGTCGCCCCTCAGGCCGTCGTCCCAGGAGATCCCCTGCGCCTGGGCCAGGGTCAGTCCGAGTGCTCCCCCCATCAGTACGGCCGCGAGCCCCACCGTCAGACGCCGACACCAGCGCGCTGCGCATCCTGTCTGTTTCATCCCTGCTCTCCCCCGGGTTGCTGGCCCCACGCCCGTCGCCCATGGAACGATGGCGACGTGGTATAGTCAGATGCTATCGATGTGATGCACGTTCGGCGGTTTCGCCGTCGATCGCGCCCTTCTAGAATAGTGTCATTTTGTAAATGACAGCATAACGGTGATTCCAACGCCATGGCCAAACTACCCATCCTCGAATTTCCCGACGAGCGGCTGCGCACGGTCGCCGCGCCGGTCGAGACGGTCGACGACGAGGTGCGCCGTCTGGTCGACGACATGCTCGAGACCATGTATGACGCCAGCGGCATCGGACTCGCCGCGACCCAGGTGGACGTCCACCGCCGGGTCATCGTCATGGACGTCAGCGATGACCGCTCGAGCCCGCTGGTACTCATCAACCCGAGCTACACCCCCATTGGCGAGGAGCGCGACCCGATGCAGGAGGGGTGCCTGTCGATCCCCGAGTACTACGCCGAGGTGCCGCGTGCCCTGAAGGTGCATCTCAAGGCCCTGGATCGCGACGGCCAGCCCTACGAGCTCGAGGCCGAGGGACTGCTCGCCCACTGCATCCAGCACGAGTACGATCACCTGGAGGGGGTGCTCTTCGTCGACTACCTCTCGCCGCTCAAGCGCGACCGGGTGATGAAGAAGATGCAGAAGCGCCACAGGCTGATGCAGCCCGCCTGAGATCCAATGGCGCCCTGCCGCCCTCGAAGGCCGACGTTTGCGCGTCGGCCTTCGTCGTTTCCGGTCGCCTCCGTTATCATGAGGGCCATCGCCCACTGGCAAGGCCCTCACCATGTCCCGACCCCTGCGCGTCATCTTCGCCGGCACCCCCGACTTCGCCGCCGAGAGCCTGTCGGCGCTGCTGGCGAGCCGACACGACGTCATCGCCGTCTACACCCAGCCGGACCGCCCGGCGGGCCGTGGCCGCAAGCTCACCCCGAGTCCCGTCAAGGCCCTGGCGCTGCGCCACGACCTGCCGGTCCATCAGCCCGTCTCCCTGAAGGCCCCCGAGGTGCAGGCCGAGCTCGCGGCCCTCGAGGCCGATATCATGGTGGTGGTGGCCTACGGCCTCATCCTGCCCCAGGCCGTGCTCGACATCCCCCCGCGGGGCTGCCTCAACGTGCACGCCTCGCTGCTGCCGCGCTGGCGCGGCGCCGCGCCCATCCAGCGGGCCATCGAGGCCGGCGACGAGGAGAGCGGCGTGACCATCATGCAGATGGACGCGGGCCTGGATACCGGCGACATGCTGCTGGTCCGGCGCACGCCGATCACCGCCACCACCACCGGCGGGGAGCTCCACGACACCCTGGCGCGCCTGGGCGGCGAGGCGCTGGTCGAGGCCCTAGAGGCCCTGGCCGGCGAGGGGCTCGCCGCCACGCCCCAGCCCGCCGAGGGCGTCACCTATGCCGCCAAGCTCTCCAAGGCCGAGGCGGAACTCGACTTTCGCCGTCCGGCCGAGGAACTGGCCGCCCGCATCCGCGCCTTCAACCCCTGGCCGGTGGCCTGGTGCGCGCTGGGCGACGACCGCCTGCGCCTGCTGATGGCCCACGGGGAGCCCCCGGCGCAGGGCGCCGTCTCGGCTCGCCCCGGCACCCTGCTTCCGCCCTCGGCCGAGGCCCTGCGCATCGCCTGCGGCGAGGCCGGCGACCAGGTGCTGGCGGTGAGCCGCGCCCAGCTGCCCGGCGGCAAGCCCCTGGCGGTGCGCGAGCTGCTCAAGGCCCGCGCCGAGCGATTCACCCCGGGCACCCGCCTGGGACACCACGACGAGGAGAGCCCGGCATGAGCCAGCAGACGCCCGCCCCCCACGCCCGGGAGAGTCGCCGCGACAACGGCCAGGCCGTTCGCGCCGCCGCCGCCCGCGCCCTCGCCCCGGTGATCACCGGCAAGGGCTCGCTCACCGGCCTCGACGACCATCAGGTGGTGGCCCGGGACCGCGCCCTGTTCAAGGCGCTCTGCTACGGCAGCTGCCGCACCCTGCCGCGGCTCGAGGCGCTGGCCAACACGCTGCTGACCAAGCCGTTCAAGGCCCGCGACGCCGACATCCAGGCGCTGCTGCTGCTCGGCATCTACCAGCAGCTCTACCTGCGCATCCCGGCCCATGCCGCCGTGGGCGAGACCGCCGGCGCCGCGCGCCTGCTCGGCAAGGAGTGGGCCACCCGGGTGCTGAACGGCTGCCTGCGCCGCCTGCAGCGCGAGAGCGCCGAGCTCGAGGCCGAGGTGGACCGCGACCCGGCGGTGGCCCTGCTGCACCCCAAGTGGTGGCTCAAGAGCCTGCGCCAGGCCTGGCCGGACGACTGGCGGGCCATCTGCGAGGCCAACAACCTGGCCGGCCCCATGACGCTGCGCGTCAACCGCCGCCACGGCGACCGCGAGAAGTACCTGGACCGCCTGGACGGCGCCGGCATCCAGGCGCGCCTCTGCCTGCACGCCCCGGACGGCCTGACGCTGGAGGAGCCGCGCGACGTCGAGACGCTGCCCGGCTTCGCCGAGGGCCACGTCAGCGTCCAGGACGAGGCGGCCCAGCTGGCCGCCGTGCTGCTCGGCCCGTCGCTGGCCCCGCGCCCCGGCGCCCGGGTGCTGGACGCCTGCTGCGCCCCGGGCGGCAAGACGGCCCACCTGCTGGAGCTCTACGACCTCGACCTGCAGGCCGTCGACAGCGACGACGTGCGCCTGGCGCGAGTCGAGGACACCCTCTCCCGCCTGGGGCTCGAGGCAACCCTGGCGGTGGGCGACGCCACCGACCGCGACTGGTGGGACGGCACCCCCTTCGACGCCATCCTGCTGGACGCGCCCTGCTCCGGCAGCGGGGTGATCCGCCGCCACCCGGACATCAAGCGACTGCGCCGCCCCTCGGACATCACCAAGCTGGCCGAGCTGCAGGCCCGCCTGCTCGACAACCTCTGGCCGCTGCTGGCCCCGGGCGGCACCCTGCTCTACGCCACCTGCTCGGTGCTGCCCGCGGAGAACGCCGAGCAGATCGACGCCTTCCTGGCCCGCACCCCCGATGCCGAGGCCACCATGCCGAGCGACCTGGGCTGGGGCCGCGCCTCGGGCGTCGGCCGCCAGCTGCTGCCCGAACCCGACAGCCATGACGGTTTCTTCTATGCCAGACTGGGGAAGCGTCCCGCCTGACCGGGGGGCGTCCGATACGCCAGACAGGAGGCCGTATGAACCAACACACCTACAAGCATATCGAGCTGACGGGGTCCTCGGAGAAGGACATCGAAAGCGCCATCCAGAACGCCCTGACCAAGGCCTCGGAGAGCCTTCACGGCATGCGCTGGCTCGAGGTCATGGAGACCCGCGGCCACATCGAGCAGGCGCGGGTCGCCCACTGGCAGGTCACCATCAAGGTCGGCTTCACCCTGGACTGAAGCCGGCGCGACCTGTTCTTCTGCCGACGGCTGATTTAGGCTTGCCTCGGTATGCTGCGGCGCACACGGTGCGCCGCTCTCGATCCC
>JAWWBV010000272.1:0-4438 GCA_033720795.1 Halomonas sp.
AGCGACTTCTTCGGCAGCACGATGTTGAGCACGAAGGCGGTGATCGCCGCCACCACGATGGGCGCGCCGCCGATCACGTTCTGCAGCATCGCCGGGAACTGCTCGATGGCCGACGGCACCGAGGAGATGCCCAGGCTCAGCGCCAGCGCCAGCCCGACGATGGTCATGTTGCGGGCGGAGAGCTCGTCTTTGATCAGCAGCTGGATGCCGGTCATGGTGATCATGCCGAACACCGTGATGGTGGCCCCGCCCAGCACCGGGTAGGGGATGGTGGTCATGACGGCGCCGAACTTGGGGCTGAGCCCCGCCGCGATCATGAACAGCCCGGCGATGGCCAGCACCGAGCGGCTGATCACCTTGGTCATGGCCACGATGCCGACGTTCTGGCTGAAGGTGGAGGTCGGCAGGGCGCCGAAGAAGGCGCTGGCCGCGGTGGTCAGTCCGTTGCCCAGCAGGCCACCGGTCAGCTCCCTGGTCTTCAGCTCGCGGTTCATGCCCGCCACGCTGGTGGCCGAGAGATCGCCGATGGTCTGCACCGAGTTGATCACGCAGATCACCACCATGGAGACGATGGCGGCGGTGTGGAACTCCATCTCGAAGGGCATCACCTCCGGCACGGCGATCCAGCGGGCATCGGCCACGGCGTCGAAGCTGACCATGCCCAGCGCCAGCGACAGCAGGTAGCCGACCAGGATGCCGACGATGATCGCCGAGAGCTTGACCACGCCACGCCCGAACTGGGAGGCCGCCAGCACCGTCAGCAGCGTGACGATGCCCACCACCCAGTTGAGCGGATCGCCGAAGTTCGGCGCGTTGACGTTGCCGCTGCCGGCCATGTAGCGGATCGAGATGTCGTAGAGCGACAGGCCGATGACCAGCACCACGGTGCCCGCGACCACCGGCGGGAAGAGGTGGCGGATGTACTGGATGAAGTAGCCCACCACCATCATGGTGATGCCGCCCACCAGCTGGGCGCCGAGGATGCCCTCGATGCCGAACTGGCCGCCCACCGCGATCAGGGTCGGCACGTAGGCGAAGCCCACGCCGAAGATGGCCGGCAGGCGGGCGCCGAACTTCCAGACGCCATAGAGGTGGAACAGGGTGCAGATCCCCGAGGCCAGTACGGCGATCTGGATCAGCAGCAGCTTCTCTCCCGGGGTCGCCCCCACCACGCCGGCGATGATGATCGGCGGGGTGATGACGCCGGCGATCATCGCCAGCACGTGCTGCAGGGAGAGCGGCAGGGCCTTCCCGAGGGGAGGCCTGCCGTGGAAATCGAAGATCGAGGTGTTACTGAGGTTGGTTGGCATGGTTGGACCACAGCTTTTGTTATGGGGAGGGAGTGATAATTGTTGTATGCCAGCCAAGCTGCCACATTGTCATACGATTTGAAATGCAACTAAATACAAAGTCGTACACAGTAGCAGCAGGCAAACGTATACAGTTATCGTCGACAGTGAATCGCAAGGCCCGAGGCCTCATCCACGCGACTCAGAGATGCCACTCCAGCTGGAACATCAGGGCATCGGTATCCACGCCCGGCTTGTCGTGGTTGCCGAACTTGTTGCGCCAGTACTCGTAGCCGGCGCCGACCCACAGGGTGTTCTCCCCCATGCCGCTAAGCTGCCCCGCATCGAGCATCAGCGAGGTGCGCATCAGCTGCTCGGCCTCGGTCTCGACCCCGAAGTAGTCCTCGCCCTTCTCGCCGTTGAGGTTGAAGAAGCCCTGGAACTTCATCGGCACCGCCCCTGCCTCGAACGGCAGGCCCCAGGCCAGGTTGAGCTGGTAGTAGGGATCGAAGCCGATGTCGGTCTCGTTGCCCGGCGCCGCGCAGGCGTCGAGGCCGCAGTGGTTCCACTCGTGGGAGTAGAAGAGGCTGAGGTCGAGGAAGCCCCGGGGCACGTCGAACTTCAGCGTCGGGCCCAGCAGCAGCTGGCGCTTGCGCGGCGCGAAGCCGGTGTTCTTGGTGTTGAGGTCGAAGCCGCCGCTCAGCGCCACGTCCTTGACCGGCCCGAAGGCCAGCGGCGCGTCGAACACCTTGCCGGCGTGCAGCTGGTGGCGATAGACGAGGTAGGCCTCGGTGGCCCCCTCGTCGCTGTTGCGGGCGGGGTCGGCGCTGTCGGACTGCAGCAGGTCGAGGTTGACGAAGTTCTGGCCCAGCGCGTAGCCACTCGCGTGGGTGAACTGCAGCACGTGCTTGGCGACGTCCTCGGGATTGTTGGGCTCCTGGAACTGGGTGCCGTAGCGATAGCCGATGGCGGTATCGCTCCAGGTGGCGGCCTGGGCCGAGAGGGAGGCGACGGCGAGGCACAGGGCCGCGCCCGCGGCCAGCGGCTGGGAAGAGCGTGGGAACATGTCAGGCATCTCCGGTTGTTGGTGTTGTGCCGAGAGCGTTCCGTGCCGGGGTGGCATCCACAGGATGTCGCCACAGGACGGACAACGTGTCCAACACTACCTAACAATTTTGTATACTGGAAATGATTTCCGATAAATACATTTGCGGTACACAACCGCCAACCGAGAGGCGACCGCGGTGGACCGAGGAGGCAAAAACCGGGGCTGAGGACGCCACCGGCGGAGATGGAGACCTACACTGAGAAAACACCTGCCTGCCGGGAGTCCGCCATGTTCCGTGATCGCCGCCAGGCGGCCGAGCAGCTCATCGACCGCCTCGCCCACCTGAAGACCGAGAACCCGCTGATCCTGGCCATTCCCCGCGGCGCGGTGCCCATGGGGCGATGGATGGCCGACGCCCTGAACGGCGAACTGGACGTGGTGCTGGTGCGCAAGGTCGGTGCGCCGGGCAACCCGGAGTACGCGATTGGCGCGGTCGACGAAACCGGCCGCGTGGCCCTGGAGCCCACCGCCGCCTACTACCGCGAGGAGGCGGTGAACCGGGAGGTGGAACTCCAGCGCGCCCTGATCGAGGAGCGCCGACGCCGCTACACCCCGGTACGCTCGGCCATCGACCCCAGGGGGCGCATCGTGGTGGTGGTGGACGACGGCAGCGCCACGGGGGCGACCATGGCGACGGCCCTCACCGCCCTGCGGGGCCGTGACCCGCAGCGGCTGATCGCCGCCCTGGGGGCGGCGCCACCCGAGACCGTGGCGCGGCTCGAGTCGCTGGCCGATGAGGTGGTCTGTCTGGAGGCCTCCCCACACTTCCAGGCCGTGGGACAGTTCTTCGCCGACTTCGGCCAGGTGGAAGACGAGGAGGTGATCGCGCTGCTGGGACGCGAGCGCGGCTGAGCCGAGCCGCCGCCACGCCGGCAGCCAGGGAAGCCCCACACGCAAACGGGCGCCACCGGAGGGTGGCGCCCGTCAAGCGGCGCGTCTGGCGCTGACCCGACCTGTCGGGCGAGCGTGGCGGCGAGCCGGCCGCGCCTTACTTGCTGGCCGGGGTAGCGGCCTTGAGGCCGTCCTCGGCGAGCTTCTGGCTCTCGCGCACATACTCCTGGCTCAGGTTCATGATCTTCTCGGCGTCGCCCCGCAGGCGCTCGCCCATGTCCTGACCGGCCTTCTGCTGGGCGTCCACGGCCTTCTTCAGGCCCTCGGCGTCACGCACGTCGAGCCAGCCGCGGGCCTGGGAGAGGCCCAGGTCGGTCAGGGCGCGCACGGCGTCGAACTGGGCGGCGACCAGCTTCTCGGTGTAGTCGAGGTTGAGGGCGCCGAGACGGCGGGCGGGGGCCACGAACGTGGACTCGAGCTGTTCGGTCGCCTGCTGGGTGGTTGCCTTGCTCATGAAACACCTCCATCGGTTGTGGATCACGGGGAGCACGGCCCCGTGTTGCATTGCAACATAGCAGCCTGTTTTGTGCGACGCAACATCTCCCCGCCGATGGATGCCTCTCCTCCACGAGGGGCCTGAACGGCAGCGCCCGGCCGAGGCCGGGCGCTGGATCAGGCGAGCTCTCCAACACGCTGGCGCGCCTCCTCAGCGATAGGCGCCCTCGATGTCGGTGACGCGCAGGGCCCGACGCCCCAGGCCGTCGTGCTGATCGAGCATGCGCTCGAGCCAGCCGTGCACCGGATCGGCGTTGGAGACCAGGTCGGCGCTGGAGACGCAGCGCGCCCACATGAAGTTGCCGAAGACCAGGTAGTCGGCGCCGGCCGGGGCGTCGCCGTCGAGGAAGTCGCTGTCCGCGAGCTGGGCGCGTAGCGGCTCCAGGGCGGCATCCAGCTGGGCGAGCCCCTTGGCCGGAGAGTGGAACTCCTCGAGGGTGCGACCCAAGCGCTTCTCGCGAGTCTCGCGGAAGTAGGCGCGATCGTCGGGATGAATGGCGTTGAGCAGGTCCATGATGATGGTGCGCAGCATGGCGGGGGCCATCACCCGCTCGGCATAGTGCTTGAAGAAGCGTGCCCGGGCCTCGGCCAGCCCTTCGCCGAGCAGCGGCGCCTCGGGGTAGGCGCGATCCAGGTAGCGCAGGATCTCGTAGCT
>JAWWBV010000273.1:0-4411 GCA_033720795.1 Halomonas sp.
CATGGTCAATAGAGGCCGCAAGACACGCTATCTTGCCGCGATCTATTGCAAGTTGGCCGGGGTTGACAGCACCCCGGATCACCACCCCAACCCCACCGGTCGAGACAACGTCATGGATATCCGCAAGGTCAAGAAGCTGATCGAACTGCTCGAAGAGTCCAACATCAGCGAGATCGAGATCCAGGAAGGGGAAGAGTCGGTTCGCATCAGCCGCCACCCCAACGGCACGAGCTGGCAGCAGCCCTCGCCCCAGCCCTACGCGGCCGCCCCCCAGCCGGGGCCCCAGGCCGCGGCAGCGCCCGCCGAGGCCGCCGCCGACCCCGAGCCGTCCTACCAGGGCCATAGCGTCAACTCCCCGATGGTCGGCACCTTCTACCGCTCGCCGGCGCCAGGCTCCAAGGCCTTCGTCCAGATCGGTCAGAGCGTCAAGAAGGGCGAGACCATCTGCATCGTCGAGGCGATGAAGATGATGAACCAGATCGAGGCCGATCGTGACGGCGTGATCGAGGCGATCCTGGTCGAGGACGGCGAGCCGGTCGAGTTCGACCAGCCGATGGTCGTCATCGCCTGAGCGTCTCCCGCGTGTTCCTCACTCATCAACTGGCGGATTCATCATGCTGGACAAGGTTCTGATCGCCAATCGCGGCGAGATCGCCCTGCGCATCCTGCGCGCCTGCAAGGAGCTGGGCATCAAGACGGTGGCGGTCCACTCCACGGCGGACCGTGAACTGATGCACGTACGCCTGGCCGACGAGGCCGTGTGCATCGGCCCGGCCTCCTCGGCGCAGTCCTACCTGAACATCCCGGCGCTGATCAGCGCCGCGGAAGTCACCGACTCCAGCGCCATCCACCCGGGCTACGGCTTCCTCTCCGAGAACGCCAACTTCGCCGAGCAGGTCGAGCGCTCCGGCTTCACCTTCATCGGCCCGCGCGCCGAGACCATTCGCCTGATGGGCGACAAGGTCAGCGCCATCGAGTCCATGAAGAAGGCCGGCGTGCCCACCGTGCCCGGCTCCGACGGCCCCCTGGGCGACGACGAGGGCGAGATCCTCGCCGTGGCCCGGCGCATCGGCTACCCGGTGATCATCAAGGCCGCCGCCGGCGGCGGCGGGCGCGGCATGCGGGTGGTGCACACCGAGGCGCACCTGCTCTCGGCGGTCAACGTCACCCGCACCGAGGCCCACTCGGCCTTCGGCGACGGCACCGTCTACATGGAGAAGTTCCTCGAGAACCCGCGCCACGTGGAAGTCCAGGTGCTGGCCGACGGCCAGGGCAACGCCATCCACCTCTATGACCGCGACTGCTCCCTGCAGCGCCGCCATCAGAAGGTGATCGAGGAGGCCCCGGCCCCCGGCATCGACGAGGCCGCCCGCGCCAAGGTCCTCGAGGCGTGTCGCGAGGCCTGCATTACCATCGGCTACCGCGGCGCCGGCACCTTCGAGTTCCTCTACGAGGACGGCGAGTTCTTCTTCATCGAGATGAACACCCGGGTCCAGGTCGAGCACCCGGTCACCGAGATGGTCACCGGCGTGGACATCGTGCGCGAGCAGCTGCGCATCGCCTCCGGCCTGCCGCTCTCGATCAGCCAGGAGCAGGTGGAGCTGAATGGCCACAGCTTCGAGTGCCGCATCAACGCCGAGGACGCCCGCACCTTCATGCCCTCCCCCGGCAAGGTCACCCTCTATCACCCGCCCGGCGGGCTCGGCGTGCGCATGGACTCCCACGTCTACACCGGCTATACGGTGCCGCCCCACTACGACTCGCTGATCGGCAAGCTGATCACCTGGGGCGTGGACCGCGAGACGGCGCTGATCCGCATGCGCAACGCCCTGGACGAGCTGCTGGTGGAAGGCATCAAGACCAACACCGACCTGCACAAGGACCTGGTGCGCGACGGCTACTTCCAGCAGGGTGGCGTGAACATCCACTACCTGGAGAAGAAGCTGGGTCTCTGACCCCGTCTCCTCCTGCGCGCGGGGCGGCCACGGCCGCCCCGCTTGCGTTGCCCACTCGGCCCCCTTTCCCGCACCGACCGGAGACCGCCCATGCCCTGGATGCAACTCAAGGCCCATATCGCCCCCGAGCAGGCCGAGACCCTCGAGGAGCTGCTGCTGGCCGAAGGCGCGACCGCCATCACGCTGCAGGACGCCTTCGACGAACCGGTCTTCGAGCCGGAGCGCGGCACCACCCCCCTCTGGGACGAGACGGTGCTGACCGGGCTCTACGACGACCTGGAAGGTACCGAGGCGATGCTCGAGCGGGTGCGCCAGGCCTGGGCCGCCGAGTTCCCCGACGACCCCTGCCCGGAGGTGGAGGTCGAGCTGCTCGCCGATCGCGACTGGGAGCGCGAGTGGATGGCGGATTTCCACCCTCTGCGCATGGGCGAGCGGCTGTGGATCGTGCCGAGCTGGCACGCGCCGCCCGAGCCCGGCGCCGTCAACCTTCACCTGGACCCCGGGCTTGCCTTCGGCACCGGCACGCACCCCACCACGGCACTCTGCCTGGAGTGGCTGGACGGCCTGGCGGTGGAAGGCGAGCTGACCGACCTCGAGGTGCTCGACGTGGGCTGCGGCTCGGGCATCCTGGCGATCGCCGCGCTCAAGCTCGGCGCCCGGACGGCCACCGGCACCGACATCGACCCCCAGGCGCTCTCGGCCAGCCGCGACAACGCCGAGCGTAACGGCGTGGTTGATGCCGCCTTCCGGCTCTGCTACCCCGAGCAGCTCGAGGCGGCGGCCCAGTTCCCGCTGGTGGTCGCCAACATCCTCGCCGGGCCGCTGGTCGAGCTCGCCGACGAGGTCGCCGGCCGCGTGGCGCCGGGGGGGCGCCTGGCGCTCTCGGGCATCCTCGAGGCCCAGGCCGAGGAGGTGCTCGAGGCCTATCGCGCCCGGGGGCTCGCCATGGAGCAGCCGACGGTGCGCGAGGGCTGGGTCCGGCTCGATGGCCGACGCCCCGTCGGGCGGCGCTCCGTCGGGCGGCGCTCCGCGACGACCGCCTGATCCCGAAGCCCGCGCCTGGTGGTTCACCAACGCCCGGCGTGGGCGTATGATATGCACCCCTTGTCGCCGACGATCCCGATCATGCACGACGCTCGCCCCCTGCCCCGCATCGGTCGCCACACACTGCCCAACCGGGTGGTGCTGGCGCCCATGGCCGGGGTGACCGACCGCCCCTTCCGCGCGCTCTGCCGGCGCCTGGGTGCGGGGCTGGTGGTGGGCGAGATGGTCACCTCGGACCCCACCCTGTGGCACACCCGCAAGTCGCGGCTGCGCATGGATCACCGCGGCGAGCCGGGTCCGCGCAGCGTGCAGATCGCCGGCGGCGACGCCGAGATGCTCGCCGAGGCGGCGCGGCTGAACGCCGCCATGGGCGCCGAGATCATCGACATCAACATGGGCTGCCCGGCCAAGAAGGTCTGCAACAAGGCGGCCGGCTCGGCGCTGCTGCGCGACGAGGCGCTGGTGGCCGAGATCGTCCAGGCGGTGGTCGCCGCGGTCGAGGTGCCGGTGACCCTGAAGATCCGCACCGGCTGGTGTGCCGAGAGCAACAACGGCGTGCGGGTGGCGCGCATCGCCGAGGAGGCCGGCATCCAGGCCCTGGCCGTGCACGGACGCCATCGCCAGCAGCGCTACGCCGGCAGTGCCGAGTACGACACCATCGCCGCCATCAAGGCCGCGGTGAACATTCCGGTGTTCGCCAACGGCGATATCGACGGCCCCGAGAAGGCGCGCCGGATCCTCGACTATACTGGGGCGGATGCGGTGATGGTCGGGCGCGGCGCCCAGGGCAACCCCTGGATCTTCCGCGAGATCGACCACTATCTGCGCCATGGCGAGCCGCTGGCGCCCCCGCAGGACGAGGAGCGCGCCGCGGTGCTGCGTGACCACCTCGGGGCCCTGCACGACTTCTACGGCGACCACATGGGCGTGCGCATCGCGCGCAAGCATCTCGGCTGGTACCTGGCCGGCGATGCGCGCTTCGACGACGACGGGCGGCGGGCCCTGCGAGCCACCTTCAATGGCCTCGAGAGCCCCCGCGCCCAGCGCCGCTTCATTGACGAACTCTTTCGCCACGACCCTGCCGCGACGCCACGTCACGTTGCCCGGGCCGTGGCATCCGACGGAACCTGTGCCGCATGACCAGCAGCCAATCCCTTGATCAGGATCTCGCGCAGTCCCAGTTCGAGTCCCCATCCTCCGGCGAGCTCGCCGACCTGCGCGACACCGTTCGTCCGGCCTCCCAGGACGACCGCCCCCTGCGTGAGGCCGTCGAGGCCTCCCTGGCGCGCTACTTCGATCATCTCGACGGCTCCAGCGTCACCGACCTCTACGCCATGGTGATGGCCGAGGTCGAGGCGCCGCTGCTGGCCTCGGTGCTCGAGCACACCCAGGGCAACCAGACCCGTGCCGCC
>JAWWBV010000274.1:0-4405 GCA_033720795.1 Halomonas sp.
GCAGCATCTCGTCGAGCATCAGGTCGGGGCGGCGCAGCGCCTGCAGCGCCTGGGTCATCACCACCAGGTCGCAGGCGTTGTCGTCGAAGTTGGCGAGCCCCTCGTCGAGGTTCTGCTCGATGACGTTGACGCCCTTGGCGAGGCAGGCGGTGATGCCCTCCGGGTCGATCTCCAGGCCGAACCCGGTGACCCGCTTGTCGCGGGCCAGCGCCGCCAGCAGCGTTCCCTCGCCGCAGCCGAGATCGAGCACCCGGGCGCCCTCGGGGATCCAGGCGTGAATCAGCTTGAGGTCGGCGCGTATCATGATTGGGCCTCCAGGCCGAGGTCCTGGGCCACGCGGTTCATGAAGGCGGCGAATACCGCCTGATAGCGGGGCTCGGGCATCAGGAAGGCGTCGTGGCCGTGGGACGAGTCGATGTTGACATAGCTGACCGCCTTGTCGGCGCGGATCAGGGCATTGACCAGCTCCTTGGAGCGCGACGGCGGGAAGCGCCAGTCGGTGGTGAAGCTGACCACCAGGAAGGGGCAGGCCGCCGGCGCGAGGGCCTGGGCCAGCTCGCCGTCATGGGCGGCGGCCGGGTCGAAGTAGTCCAGCGCCTTGGTCATCAGCAGGTAGGTGTTGGCGTCGAAGGAGGTGGAGAAGGTGTCGCCCTGGTAGCGCAGGTAGGACTCCACCTGGAACTCCACGTCGAAGCCGAAGTTCAGGTCGGTGCTGCGCAGGTCGCGGCCGAACTTCGTGCCCATGGCGTCCTCGGAGAGGTAGGTGATGTGGCCCACCATGCGCGCGAGCTTGAGGCCGCGGCGCGGCAGCGTGTCGTGATCCGCGTACCAGCCGTCGTGGAAGTCGGGGTCGGAGCGGATCGCCTGTCGCGCGACCTCGTTGAAGGCGATGTTCTGGGCCGACAGCTTCGGCGTCGCCGCGATGACCACGGCGTGGGCGATGCGCTCGGGATAGGAGAGCGTCCACTGCAGCACCTGCATGCCGCCGAGGCTGCCGCCGATCACCGCGGCGAAGCGCTCGATGCCCAGCCGGTCGGCCAGCCGCGCCTGGCTGTGCACCCAGTCGAGCACCGTCATGATCGGGAAGTCCGGCCCCCACTGGCGTCCCGTCTCCGGGTTCACGCTGGTGGGGCCGGTGCTGCCGTGACAGCCGCCGAGGTTGTTCACCGAGACCACGAAGAAGCGGTCGGTGTCGATCGACTTGCCGGGGCCGATATGGGCGTCCCACCAGCCGGGCTTGCGCTCGTCGGTGGCATGGTAGCCGGCGGCGTGATGGTGCCCGGAGAGGGCATGGCAGATCAGGATGGCGTTGGAGCGCTCGGCGTTGAGGGTGCCATAGGTCTCGTAGACCAGGTCATAGACCGGCAGCGTCCTGCCGCAGGCCAGGGTCAGGGGGTCGGCGAAGTGCGCCGTCTCGGGCGTCACCAGGCCGACCGAGTCATGGGGAAACTCGGGCATCGGTGTGTGGTGTCCAGTCGTTGTCATGGGCCAGCGTCAGAGGCCGACCAGGGCCCCGACGACACCCGCAGCGCGGGTCAGCGAGCCCACCACGATACCATCGATCAGGCTGATGGCGATGAACACCACGATGGGTGACAGGTCGATCATGCCCAGCGGCGGGATCACCCGACGCACCGGCGCCATGATCGGCTCCACCAGCTGCATCACCAGCAGCGCACCGGGATGGCTGGCCTGCGGCGCCACCCAGCTGAGGATGATCATCACGATCAGCGCGAAGAAGTAGATCTTGAGGATGGCGTTGGCGACGGCGGCCACCGCGCCGATCGCCACGCTTGCGATCGGCGCCATGCCGAAGCCGGCGATCTGCAGGATCAGGATGATACCGACCGCCTTGATCACGAAGGCCGTGGCCAGGGTCGCCAGGTCGAAGCGGCCCATCACCGGTCCCAGGAAACTCTGGAAGGGGCGCACCGCCGGCTGGGTGACCCGCACCACCGACTGGCTGATGGGGTTGTAGTAGTCCGCCCGGGACGCCTGCAGCAGGAAGCGCAGCATCAGCAGGAAGATGTAGATATTGATCAGGGTGTTCACCAGCAGCAGGCCGGCACTTCCCAGTTGACTGCCCATCGGGCTCCTCCATGTCCTAGAAACGGGATCGTGTTTGCTCGTGCGGGCTCAGCGCTGGCCGAGCTCGTCGGCCATCTCGGCGGCGCGGTCGGCGCAGGCGGTCATCGCCTCTGCCATGATGCGGCGCAGCTCGGCATCCTCGAGGTGCGCGATGGCGCGTTCGGTGGTGCCGCCCGGCGACATCACGTTGCGCTTGAGCTCGGCCGGCGGCTTGTCGCTGGCCAGCGCCATCTTGGCCGCGCCCAGCGCGGTCTGCATGGCCAGGCGTCGGGCGGTGTCGGCCGGCAGGCCGAGCTTCACGCCGGCCTCCTCCATGGCCTCGAACAGCAGGAAGAAGTAGGCCGGGGCGCTGCCGGAGACGGCGGTGACCGCGTCCAGCAGGGCCTCGTCCTCGACCCACTCCACCAGGCCCACCGCCTCCATCAGCTCGGTGGCGAGGCGGCGCTGGGCCTCGTCGACTCGCTCGTTGGCGAAGAGGCCGGCGGCCCCGGCGCCGACCAGGGCGGGGGTGTTGGGCATGCAGCGTACCAGCGGCAGGTCGCCGCCGAGCCACGCCTCGAGGGTCTCGGCCGGCAGCCCCGCGGCCACCGAGACGATCAGCGGGCGACGCGCCTGGACGGCGTCGCGCATCTGCTCGCATACATCGCGCATGATCTGCGGCTTGACCGCCAGCACCACCACGTCGGACTCGGCGACGGCCGCGGCGTTGTCGGTCTCGGTGCGGATACCCAGCCGCTCGCGCAGCGGGGCGAGGGCGTCGTCACTGGGCGAGGTGGCGATGACGTCGTTGGGCGAGAAGCCGCTCTCGATCATCCCGCCGATGATGGCGCCGGCCATGTTGCCGGCGCCGATGAAGGTGATTGTGCTGGCCATGGGATCTGTCCTTCTGATGGTGGAAAGCCTCGGCCGGCAGCCGGCGCGGGCGGGATTATCGCGTGTGACGTTCGCCGAAGATGGCGGTGCCCAGGCGTACCAGGGTGGCGCCCTCGGCCACCGCGGCCTCCAGGTCGGCACTCATGCCCATGGAGAGGGTGTCCAGCGGCGCCTCCGGGAAGCGCTCGCGAAGCGCCTCCAGGGCCTGGCGCAGCCGGGCGAAGGGCCGGCGCTGTTCGGCCGGGGTCTCGGCTGGTGCGGGGATCGCCATCAGGCCGCGCAGCCGAAGCCTGGGCATCGAAAGCACGGCCTCGGCGAGCGCCGGCAGCGCGTCGAGGGAGACGCCGGACTTGCTCGCCTCGCCGCTGATGTTGACCTGCAGGCAGATGTCCAGCGGTTCCCGGTCCTCGGGGCGTTGATCGCTCAGACGCCGGGCGATCTTTTCCCGGTCTACGCTATGCACCCAGGCGAAGTGCTCGGCGACCTCGCGGGTCTTGTTGGACTGCAGCGGCCCGATGAAATGCCAGACGATGGCCTCCAGGTCCGCCAGTTCGGCCTGCTTGTCCAGGGCCTCCTGGACGTAGTTCTCGCCGAACTCGCGCTGGCCCTCGTGCCAGGCCTGGCGGATCAGCGCGGCGGGCTTGGTCTTGCTCACCGCGAGCAGGCGGGCATCGTCGGCGGGCCGGCCCGCGGCGTCGAGCGCCGCGATGAGCCGGGCGCGAGCGGCGGCCAACGACTCGGAAAGTATCAGGTCCGTCATGTCGTAGGGTCTGTCATACTGGTCATACAGTAAGGAACCTCATCCTGGAAGCAGGGGAACCGCATGGATATTACCGAACTGCTGGCATTCTCGGCAAAACAGAACGCCTCGGACCTCCACCTCTCGGCGGGCCTGCCGCCGATGATCCGCGTCGATGGCGACATTCGCCGGCTCAACGTGCCGGCCATGGAGGACCGCGAGGTCCGCAAGCTGATCTACGACATCATGGCCGACCGCCAGCGCCGCGACTACGAGGAGTTCTACGAGACCGACTTCTCCTTCGAGGTGCCTGGCGTCTCCCGCTTCCGCGTCAACGTCTTCAACCAGGCCCGTGGCGCCGGGGCGGTGTTCCGTACCATCCCCACCGAGGTGCTGACCATGGAGGACCTGGGCATGGGGCAGGTCTTCCGGCAGCTCTCGATGCTGCCCCGTGGCCTGGTGCTGGTGACCGGCCCCACCGGGTCGGGCAAGAGCACCACCCTCGCGGCGATGATCGACTACATCAACGATAACCGCTTCGAGCACATCCTCACCATCGAGGATCCGGTGGAGTTCGTCCACCGCAGCAAGCGCTGCCTGGTCAACCAGCGCGAGGTGCACCGCGATACCCACGGCTTCGCCCCGGCCCTGCGCAGCGCCCTGCGCGAGGACCCGGACATCATCCTGGTCGGCGAGCTGCGTGAC
>JAWWBV010000275.1:0-4381 GCA_033720795.1 Halomonas sp.
AAGGCGCTCTCCGAGGTGGAGCTGGTCGGCGCCGATCCGGTCACCGTGGTGCTCTCCGAGAAGGGCTGGATCCGCAGCGCCAAGGGCCACGAGATCGATCCCGCCGGGCTCTCCTACAAGGCCGGGGACCGCTTCCACCTCGCCGCCCGGGGCAAGACCAACCAGCCGCTGGTGCTGCTCGACGACACCGGCCGCGCCTACACCCTGTCGGCCCACAACCTGCCCAGCGCCCGCGGCCAGGGCGAGCCGGTCACCGGCCGGGTCAACGTGGTGGCCGGGGCGCACATGGCGGGCCTGATGCTGGCGCCGCCCGAGACCCGCTACCTGCTCGCCTCGGACGGGGGCTACGGCTTCGTCGCCCGCCTCGAGGAGCTCACCGGCAAGAACAAGTCCGGCAAGGCGATCCTCAGCGTGCCCAAGGGCTGCAACGTACTGCCGCCGCTGGAGGTGCCGGCCGCGGAGGGGGCCAGCGTGGCGGCGGTCTCCAACGAGGGGCGGCTGCTGGTCTTCCCCCTCGAGGCGCTGCCCGAGATGGCCAAGGGCAAGGGCAACAAGATGATCGACATCCCCGGTGCCCGGGCCGCCCGTCGCGAGGAGTTCCTGCGCGACCTGGTGGTGCTGCCGGCCGGCGCCGCCCTGGTGGTGCACGCCGGCAAGCGCAAGCTGACCCTCAAGGCGACCGACCTGGACTATTATCGCGGTGAACGCGGCCGGCGGGGCAGCAAGCTGCCGCGCGGCCTGCAGAAGGTCGACCGCCTCTACGTGGAAGAGTGACATGACGAGACGATTGCTGATCCGTGCCACCGGCCCGGCACGCCCCGGCCAGCTGGCCGGCCTGGGCAAGGCGCTGGCAACAAGCGGCGCGCGCCTGCTGGACATCAACCAGAGCGTGACCTTCGGCATGCTCTCCCTCGAGGCCCTGGTGGGCCTGGCCCACGAGAGCGACCTGGAGGCGGCACTCGCCGCGGCGGGCGACGCCCTGGGCCTCGAGGTCCAGGCGCTTCAGGTCAGCGCCGAGGAGTACCAGCGCTGGAGCTGTCAGGCCAGCCGACCGCGGCTGATCCTGACCCTGCTGGCGCCGCACCTGCCCGCCGGGATCCTCGCCGAGGTGGGCGCGCTGACCGCCGAGCACGGCCTGACCGTGGAGCTGATCCACCGCCTCTCCGGCCGCGAGCCGCTGGACGGCGGCGTGCCGGGCGATCACGACGCCATCCAGGGCGCCTGCGTGGAGTGCTGGCTGCGCGGCGAGGAGGTCGACCTCGACGCCCTGCGCGAGAAGGCCCTGGCGCTGGGCGCCATGCACGGGGTGGACATCGCCCTGCAGGAGGATTCGATCTGGCGCCGCCATCGCCGGCTGGTCTGCTTCGACATGGACTCGACCCTGATCCAGACCGAGGTGATCGACGAGCTGGCGCGGCGCCACGGCGTGGGCGACGAGGTGGCGGCGGTCACCGAGCGGGCGATGCGCGGCGAGCTGGATTTCCAGCAGAGCTTCCGCGAGCGCATGGCGAAGCTCAAGGGCCTCGACGAGGCGGTGCTCGCCGAGATCGCCCGGGACCTGCCGCTGATGGACGGCGTCGAGCGGCTGATGCGCCAGCTCAAGCGCCTGGGCTATCGCACGGCGATCCTCTCCGGCGGCTTCACCTACTTCGCCCGCCACCTGCAGGAGACCCTCGGCTTCGACGAGGTGCACGCCAACGAGCTGCTGATCGAGAACGGCAGGGTCACCGGGGAGGTGCGCGAGCCGATCCTCGACGCCGACCGCAAGGCCGAGCTGCTGCGCCAGATCGCCGAGCGTGAGGGGCTTTCCCTGGAGCAGACCATCGCCGTGGGCGACGGCGCCAACGACCTGAAGATGCTCGCCGCCGCCGGGCTCGGCATCGCCTTCCGCGCCAAGCCGCTGGTGCGCCAGCAGGCCAGCCACTCGATCTCCACCCTGGGGCTCGATGCGGTGCTCTACCTGATCGGCTATCGCCAGGGCGACCTGGAGGAGCCGTCGCGGTGAGCACCACCTTCGAGACCTGGCGGGGGCACTTCGAGCGCCTGCGTGCCCACAAGGCCTTTGAGCTGACGGTCATCGCCATCATCATCCTCTCGGCGCTGCTGATCGGGGCCAAGACCTACGAGGAGACCGGGCGCTTCGAGCAGTGGCTGCTGGCGATGGACGTGGCGGTGACGGTGTTCTTCCTGGTGGAGATCCTGATCCGCATGGCCGCCGAGCAGCGCCTGCGCGACTTCTTCCGCCAGGGCTGGAACGTCTTCGACTTCCTGATCGTGACCGCGAGCCTGATCCCCCTGGACGACTCGGAGATGGTGCTGCTGGCGCGGCTGCTGCGCATCTTTCGGGTGTTGCGCCTGGTGTCGATGATCCCCGAGCTGCGCCTGCTGATGGCGGCGCTGGTCAAGTCGATCCCGCGCATGGGCTACGTGGCGCTTTTGATGTTCATCATCTTCTACATCTACGCGGCGCTCGGCAGCTTCCTGTTCGCCGAGGTCGACGAGGGGCTGTGGGGCAACATCGCCATCTCCATGCTGACCCTGTTCCGGATCGCGACCTTCGAGGACTGGACGGACGTGATGTACGCCACCCAGGAGTTGCATGGCTGGAGCTGGATCTACTACCTGACCTTCATCTTCCTGACCGCCTTCATCTTCCTCAACATGATGATCGGCATCGTGCTCGACGTGATGCAGAAGGAGAGCGTGCAGATGGAGATCGAGAGCGGGAAGGGCGAGGCCGCGGAGCTGCACGGGCTGCGTCGCGACGTGCGCGGGCTGCGCGACCAGCTCGATCGCATGGAGGCGGCGCTGGGCACTCGACAGGCGGCGGGAGGAGTTGACAGGCGTGGCGAAGACTGATCTTCTAGAGGGCATGAACACGACATCGCGCCATCTCGTTCTCGACCTACGACTACCCCTAGCCGGCCGCTGAGTGCGACGGGCGGTGCAGCCTGCATCGCCGTCGCCTCGCCCGCCGCTAGCGAGCACGTCCCGGTCGAAACGAGGTTGCAGCATGTCCACCATCCGCAGTATCCGCACCATGAACATTGCCGTTGTTGCCATCGCCCACGGGTGCCGCCAGGCATCTCGTCCGTGCGCGACAACGCCTGCCTTCACGACGCCCCGTCCGCCCTTGGCCGATGGGGCGTCGCTGTTTCCGCCCGATCGTTTTTGACGACTCGTTACCGAATGCCGCCGCTCACCTGGGAGAACGCCACCATGATGCTCGATAACCCCGCTACCAAGTACCGCCCCTTCGTGGCCGTCGACCTGCCCGACCGCCAGTGGCCGAGCCGGCGCATCGAGACGCCGCCCCAGTGGTGCGCCGTCGACCTGCGCGACGGCAACCAGGCGCTGATCGATCCCATGGACCAGGAGCGCAAGCAGCGTCTCTTCGACCTGCTGGTCAAGATCGGCTTCAAGCAGATCGAGGTGGGCTTCCCCTCGGCCTCCCAGACCGACTTCGACTTCGTGCGCGCCCTGATCGAGGAGGACAAGGTCCCGGACGACGTCCAGATCCAGGTGCTCACCCAGGCGCGGCCGCACCTCATCGATCGCACCTTCGAGTCGCTGAAGGGCGCGAAGAACGCCATCGTCCACGTCTACAACGCCACCGACCCGGTGTTCCGCCGCGTGGTGTTCAACGTCGACAAGCCCGAGTGCATCCAGATCGCCGTGGACGCCACCACCCGGATCCGCGAGCACATGGCGGCGGCGCCGGAGACCCACTGGACCTTCCAGTACTCCCCGGAGCTCTTCTCCACCACCGAGATGGACTTCGCCGTGGAGATCGTCGACGCCGTGGAGGCGGCCTTCGGCGCCAGCGTCGAGGCGCCGATGATCGTCAACCTGCCGGCCACCGTGGAGTGCGCGACGCCCAACAACTACGCCGACCAGGTGGAGTGGTTCTGCCGTCACGTCGCCAAGCGCGACCACCTGATCGTCAGCGTGCACCCGCACAACGATCGCGGCACCGGCGTGGCCGCCGCCGAGCTCGCGGTGATGGGCGGCGCCGACCGGGTCGAGGGCTGCCTGTTCGGCAACGGCGAGCGCACCGGCAACGTCGACGTGGTCACTCTGGCGTTGAACATGTTCAGCCAGGGCATCGACCCGAAGCTCGACCTCAGCGACATCGACCACCTGCGCCAGACGGCCGAGTACTGCAACCAGCTGCCGGTGCACCCGCGCCATCCCTACGCCGGGGAACTGGTCTTCACGGCATTCTCCGGATCCCACCAGGACGCCATCAAGAAGGGCATGGCCAAGGTCGACCGCGATCGCTGGGAGGTTCCGTATCTGCCGATCGATCCCGGCGATGTGGGCTCCTCCTACAAGGAAACGGTCCGGGTCAACAGTCAGTCCGGCAAGGGTGGCGTGGGCT
>JAWWBV010000276.1:0-4369 GCA_033720795.1 Halomonas sp.
AGCCGGCCAGCTGGGTCGCATGCTCGCCCTGGCGGTCTATCCGCTGGCCAACCGCTTCACCTTCCTCGACACCACCGGCCACCCCAGCGTCGGCAGCGGCGAGGTGATCATCGATACCGACCAGAAGCACCTGGCGAGCTTCCTCGAGCAGGTGGACCTGGTCACCTACGAGTTCGAGCACCTGCCGGTGCCGCTGGTCCAGGCCATCGAGGAGGTCAAGCCGGTCTATCCCTCCAGCGAGGCGATCCGCGTCTGCCAGAACCGCGCCGAGGAGAAGGCGCTGTTCGACCGCCTGGGCATTCCCACCCCGGCCTACCGCCTGGTGGAGCACGCCGACGAGCTGGAGGCCGCGGCCCGGGAGCTGGGCTGCCCGGTGGTGGCCAAGTCGGTCACCGAGGGCTACGACGGCAAGGGCCAGGCGGTGCTCAAGGACCCCGGTGAGGCCCATGATGCCTGGCGCGCGATCAACCACCCGCGGCTGGTCGTCGAGGCCTTCGTCGACTTCGTGCGCGAGGTGTCGATCATCGCCGTGCGCGGCCGCGACGGCGAGGTGGCCTTCTATCCCATGGCCGAGAACCAGCACGTGGACGGCATCCTGCGCTACTCCATCGCGCCCCTGCCGGACCTGGACGAAGGGGTCGAGCAGATCGCCGATGGCTACATCCGCGCCCTGCTCGACGAGCTCGACTACGTGGGCGTGCTGACCCTGGAGCTCTTCCAGTGCGCCGATGGCAGCCTGCTGGCCAACGAGATGGCCCCCCGGGTGCACAACTCCGGCCACTGGTCGATCGACGGCGCGGTGACCAGCCAGTTCGAGAACCACCTGCGTGCCATCCAGGGGCTGCCGCTGGGCGACACCTCGGCGCGCATGCCGACCTGCATGGTCAACGTGATCGGCCGCGAGGGCGAGCCGGCCGAGCTCCTGGCCCTGCCGGACGCCCACCTGCATCGCTATGACAAGAGTGAGCGAGCCGGCCGCAAGCTGGCCCACGTCAACCTGCTGGCGCCGACCCATGCCGAGCTGCTCGAGCGGGTGCGCGCCTGCGCGGCCCTGCTACCCGACGCGCCCGCGCCTCGCTTCAGCTTCGAGTAGCCCTGCTTCAAGTAGGCGGGGCGACCCCGCCGGCAACGAGAAGGCCCCGCACGATCGGGGCCTTCTGCCGTCTGGCGGGCGGGTGGCGCATCAGGCGCTCCCGCGGCGTCCCTTGAGCCCCAGGAGCGCGCAGCCCACCCCGATGAGCACCATCACGGCGATCACCCACAGCGGGCTGTAGAAGGTGGTGTAGACCTCCCAGCCCATCAGGCCGAGCACCTCGGAGAACGCTGTCGGCGCGCCGACCAGGTGGCCGCCGAGGGTGCCGGTGGCGGCGAAGAAGAGTCCGCCGATCAAGGCGAGCAGCACCAGCACCCAGCGTCGCGCGCCGTCGAAGGCGGCGGCCCCGGCCCGCCAGACCAGCACGGTGAGCATGGTGAAGATGCCCAGCGACCACAGCGACATCAGCAGGTGGTTGCGCCCCAGGGGGCTGTGGGTATGGGCCGCCAGCGGCCAGACCAGGAACCCCGAGACGACGGCGGCCAGGCCGCCGAGCAGCCCGAGCACCAGCACCGGCAGCAGGGCGGCGCGGCTCAGCTCGGCCAGCCGCCCGGGCAGCAGGGCGCCGACCAGGATCATCAGGGTCGCGAGGGCCCAGAAGCCCAGCGGGAAGTGCACGAGCATGTGGTGAATGCCGGTCATGAGCGGTCTCCTCGAGGCGTCGGGCGGAAGGCGGGGAGCAGGGCCAGGGTCACGCCGAGCATGGCGATCAGGCCGGCCACCAGCGTCATCCACCAGCGCGCGGTGATGGCGGCGTTGAACTCCATCTCCACTCCGTAGTGCGCCAGCTGCGCCTCGCCGTGGCGGGCGCGCACCGGGGTGCCCAGGGCGATGTCGTCGGCGCCGGCGTGGGCCTCGCTGATCAGCAGCGGCCAGTCGACCTGGCCGGGGTAGAACAGGGTCATGTCGAACCAGGCCTCATCCCACTCGGGGGCGCTGCCGCGAAAGGACGAGGCCTGGAGGTCCGCCTCGCGGCCGAGCCCCAGGGTGTAGGGGTGGGAGACATAGTGCCAGCGGCTGCCGGTGGCGTTGCGGTACACGGCGATGGCGACGTCGTAGACCCCCTGGTCGTGGAGGATCTTGTCATCCAGCGGGTGGCCGGTGTCCAGGTCGCGCACCAGGGTCACGTCCCAGTAGCCGTCCTCCCAGCGGGCCTGGCCGTGCACGGTGATGCTGCCCCGGGAGCCCTCGGGGGTGCGCAGCAGGCGCCGGGGGATCACGTCGCCGTCCTGCCAGTCGTGGTCGGGGTCGAACGCGGTGCGGTTGTCCTCGGAGAGGTAGTAGACGCCGTCGAAATCGACCTCGCCGGAGATCACGTCCTCCCAGCGCAGCGCCCGCCGGCCGGTCTGGTCGGGATCAAGCATCCACTGCGGGCGGTCGTTGTCCTTGTCCCAGTTGGTGGTGTAGGGCCCCGTGCCGGCGTCGCTGTTGCGATACTCGCCGACCCACTGGTCGTCGGAGGCGCCGATGGGGTTGGAGCGTCCGGCGCGCCAGTGCCAGAGGTCGAGGAAGTAGCCGGCCTCGCGCTGGGCGGCGAGCACCTCGGCATCCTCGACGCTGCGCCAGTCGTTCTGGTCGGTGCGGGTGGCGGGCAGGTACTTGCGCACGTCGCTCTGGCCCATCTCCTGGCCGAGGCGGGGGTGCTCGGCGACCTCGGCGGGGCTTGCCGAGTCGCTGAAGAAGCGCATGCGGTCACCCACGGTGATGTAGCCGCCGTAGCGACCGAACTCGGGCACGCCGCCGTCGTCCACCAGCATGGCGACCCGGTCCTCGTAGGTGCCGTCGGGGTCGGGGCCCGGCCGGGAATTGCCGTGGCGGATCCATTCGCCGTCCTCGTAGCGCAGCATGTCGTGGTAGACATGGGGCCGCTCGGCGGGCCAGCGGTAGCGGAAGAAGATCCGCTCGTCGTTGTACGCGGCCTGGACCTGCAGCGGCATGGTCAGCGCGTCGGGGATGACGATGTTGCGCTCGAGGTCGTTGCCGACCACGCCGCTGCCCTGGGTCACCCACGCGAGCCCCAGGGCGGCTGGCAGCCCCAGGGCCAGCCAGGGTGTGACTCCCTTGTCGTGACGCGCCATATGACCTCCTGAATCGGCGGCTTGGACCGATGCGGCCCACCCTCAGTGTGGCTCGGGGTCACCGAGAGGGCTTGATGCAGATCAAGAAAGCGCGAGGCGACCGGTCGATGGCAATCGCGGCCGTCGGGTGTGGCATGGTAAGCCTCGGGGAAGGAAGGCGTGATGACCGGAGGAAGACGCGACGATGACCCAGGACCATGGCTGGATACCGATCGCCCTGTCGCCGAGCGCGATCGCGCTGATCCTGCTGGGGGTGATCCTCTCCTCGAGCATCTTCGCCGATGCCGTGGCGCGCCGGACCCGGCTGCCGCGCATCTCGCTGCTGGTGATGGTCGGCGTGGGCGTGGCCGTCTTCCAGCAGTGGGTACTCGGGGCGCCGGAGCCTCGCCCCCTGGACGGCCTCGGCGAGCCGCTGATCCAGGTGGCGCTGGTGATGGTGGCCTTCCTGCTCGGCGGCGAGCTGACCCGCGAGCGCCTGCAGAGCATCGGTCCGCTGCTGCTGATCCTGTCGCTCTCGGTGATCGGGGTGGGCGCCCTGGCCGTCGGCGTCGGCCTGCTGGCGCTGGGCTTTCCGCTGGTGGTCGCGGTGTCGCTGGCGGCGATCTCGGTGGCCACCGATCCGGCGGCCGTCCAGGAGACCGTGCACGCCAGCGGCGACAGCCGGCTGCGGGCGCGGCTGCTGCTGGGGATCGTGGCCATCGACGACGGCTGGGGCATCGTGGTCTTCGGCCTGGCCATGGCGGGGCTGGGCTGGGGGCTCTCCGGTGCCGGGGGCGGCGAGCGGGCCCTGCTGGAGGCCGGCTGGGAGCTGGGCGGCGCGCTGCTGCTCGGCGCCGCGGTGGGCCTGCCCGCCGCCTGGCTGACCGGGCGGTTGCAGCCTGGCGAGCCGACCCAGGTCGAGGCCCTGGCGCTGATCCTGCTGCTGGCCGGACTCTCGGCATGGCTCGGGGTCTCGTCGCTGCTGGCGGCGATGATCACCGGCGCCCTGGTCGCCAACCTCTCCACCCATCACACCCGCTCCTTCAACGAGATCGAGCACATCGAGTGGCCCTTCCTGGTGTTCTTCTTTGTGCTCTCCGGGGCCAGCGTCGACCTCTACCACCTGGACGACGCCGTCGGCCTGACCCTGGCCTACATCCTGCTGCGCCTGCTGGGGCGCTACCTGGGCGGCCTGCTGGGGGTGCGCCTGGCGCGAGAG
>JAWWBV010000277.1:0-4351 GCA_033720795.1 Halomonas sp.
GCTGCGCAGCCCGCCGGCCAGCAGGTCGCCGCGCCAGGCGGGGAAGGCCTCGCCGGTCACCTCGGCCAGGCCCGAGGGAGCGAAGCGGCCGGCGAAGATGTGTACGGGGTCGCGCATGCCCGGCGCGCTGTCGAGGCCGATGGGCTGGTTGGTGGCGTAGTCGTTGCCACGGCTGACCACCGGCCAGCCGTAGTTCTCGCCGGCGACCAGGCGGTTGAGCTCGTCGCCGGTGCGCGGGCCGTGCTCGGTGCTCCAGGCGGTGCCGTCCGCCGCCACGGTCAGCCCCTGGGGATTGCGGTGGCCCAGGGTGAAGATCTCGTCGAGGACGGCCTCATCGTCGATGAAGGGGTTGTCCGCGGGCACGCCGCCGTCCTCGGTGAGGCGAACGAAGCTGCCGGTGTGATCGCCGCCGTCCTGAGCGCGTGGCGGGCGGCCGCGCTCGCCGATGCTCATCAGCAGGGTGCCGTCCGCGCGCCAGGCCAGGCGCGAGCCGTAGTGGTGGCGGGTCGGCACGAAGCGGTTCTGGACGAAGAGCGTCTCCAGGTCGACCAGGGCGTCGCCCTCGAGTCGCCCGCGGGAGAGGGCGGTGGCGTGGCCGCCGGGCCCTGCCTCGCTCCAGGTGAGATAGACCCAGTCACGGGCCTCGCCCCGGTCCGTCTCCCGGCCAAAGTCCGGATGCAGGACGACATCCAGGAGCCCGCCCTGGTGGCCGGCGGCGACGTCGGGGACGCCTGACAGGCGCGTCTTGCGGCCGTCCTCGTCGAGGCGCACGAGCCGCCCCGGCCGCTCGGTGACCAGCCACCCACCGTCCGGCAGCTCGGCCACCGCCCAGGGATGCTCGAGCCCCGTGGCCAGGCGCTCCAGGCGCAGGTCATGGTGGTCGGTGGCCAGGTGCGTGGCGATCACCTCCGCGCCGAGCGCCGGGCCGGTGAGCAGGGCACCCGAGAACAGCAGGGCGGTGGCAAGCGAGGGGCGTGATAGCGACATGCGGACCTCTCCGGTGGCATTGATCCCGACGTTTTCCCCACAGGCTAGGAACTCCGCGCGGCCTGGCGGGTTCCTGGCGACACCGCCGGCCGCGCTCAGGCGGGCCTGGACGTCTCGGGCACGCGCTCGCTCCCATTATCGTCATCGTTAACGCTCGTGGTCCCGGTCCTGGACGCAACGGGAGCCGTGGTGCGTGCCCGCTCGGCCTGTTGCGCCAGCGCCAGGTCGAGACGCTCCACCAGGCCTGCGATCATCATGCGATGGTGCGCACTGAGCGCCTGCTGGTCGTCGAGCCGTCGTCGCAGCTGGAGGCAGGCGTAGCCGACATCCAGCCCGGTCAGGCCCAGCGCGAAGAGAGGACGCCGCTCGTCGGGCAGGGTGTCGTCGTGGCGCGCCAGGTGCAGCAGGCGATCGGCCATGTGGCCGATGAAGCAGCCCTCCGCCTCATGGAACGTCGAGGCGGACAGGGCCAAGGATCGAAACGCCAGCCTCGTCAGCTTAGAACGCATGGGCGAAGGGGAGCCAGAACGGATCGGCTGGCATCCCGCTCGGGTAGCTCAAGCCCGCGGGGCAGGAGCGTGCCAGGCCGCAGAGATCGCCTGGCGCCGAGGTGGCGATGCGACGCGGCCGGTGGCCATGGGCCGAGAGCAGGGCGCCCGATATCCTCGGGGCCGACTTGACGCTTCAGAGGAGCGGCATCTAGTGTTTTATTTAGATATCAGCCATGCAGGAATCCCGGTGTCCGGGCCTTGAGCCCTGCCGAGAGTTCCGCAGAACGCCCGGGCGGGCGACGCTCGGTGCTCCTTTCCCTGACTCCGGCTGGATGCCGCCCTCTCGAAGCCGCGCCGCCTCGTCGTCTGCCCCACCCGGGGGGAGGCATGACGAACGACAATGATGTTCCGGCCAGTCGCCAGAAAGTCGTCGTGGAGCACCTCTACAAGGTCTTCGGCGAGGATGTCGAGGCGACGATTCGCCGAGTCGATGCCGGCGAATCCAAGGACAATATCTATACCCAGACCCGTTCGGTTGCCGCCGTCGCCGACGTCTCCCTTACCGTGGGGGCGGGCGAGATCTTTGTCGTCATGGGGCTCTCCGGGTCGGGCAAGTCGACCCTGATCCGCTGTATCAACCGACTCATCGAGCCCACCCGGGGCCGCATCCTGCTGGACGGTCAGGACGTGGTAGCCATGGACACGGATGCCCTGCGTGAGTTGCGCGCCCACAAGCTGTCCATGGTCTTCCAGCACTTCGCGCTCTTTCCCCACAAGACCGTCGGGGAAAACGTGGAGTTCGGCCTCAAGGTGCGGGGCATGCCGCCTGCGGAGCGACGCGACAAGGCCCGGCGGGCCCTGGAGCAGGTCGGTCTCGGTGCCTATGCCGACGTGCCGCCCGACACCCTCAGCGGCGGGATGCAACAGCGGGTGGGCCTGGCCCGGGGGCTCGCCGTGGATCCCGAGATCATGCTGATGGACGAGCCCTTCAGCGCCCTGGATCCGCTGATTCGCCGCGACGTGCAGGACGAGCTGCTGGCCCTCCAGAAGCAGCTGCACATGACCATCCTCTTTATTACCCATGACCTTCACGAGGCCCTGCGTATCGGCGATCGTATCGCCATCATGAAGGATGGCCGCTTCGTGCAGGTGGGGACCCCGGAGCAGATCGTCGCGGCTCCCGCCGACGATTACGTCGCCGCCTTCACCCGGGACGTGGACCGGGGTCGGGTCTTCCACATGGGCAAGCTGGGCCGGGAGGCACCGACCCTGACCCCGGACGACACGACGGCAACCGCCCGGCGGTGCTGCCAGGAACTCGGCGTCAAGGCCCTCCACGTGGTGGACGCGGACGGCTATCCGCAGGGCCTCCTGGTGTGCGAGGACCTCGAGGCGGACGCGGGGGGCAGGGTGCGTGAACGCATGCGGTCCGACTACCCGGCGGGTCGGACCGACCAGGAGCTGATCGAGCTCTATGGCCTCTGCGCCCGGGGCCTGCCCATCGCGGTACTCGACGCGGCCGGCCGGCTCCACGGCACCGTCGACCCATTGCGGGTCTTCTCGCTGCTGGCGGGTCAGCCTGACGAGGGCGAGACGTCCCGCCGTGCCGACGCCGCCACTGCCCTGGCGGCGAAGGAGGAATGACCATGGCCGACAGTATCTCCGACTTCTACACCCTGCCCCTCGACGACTGGATCGAGGTGGTGGTCAAGGAGTGGCTGGTGCCGAACTTCCGGCCGGCCTTCCAGGCGCTGCAGTGGCCCATCGACCAAGTGCTCGGTGGCCTGGAAGAGGCGCTGCTGTGGCTTCCCTACCCGGTGTTCGTGGTGGTGGTGCCGTTGATTGCCTGGCGGGTAGCCGGGACCCGCGTGGCCATCTTCGCCCTGGCGGTGGTGCTCTTCCTCGACCTGCTGGGCATCTGGCGGGAGACCATGATCACCCTGTCGATGATCATCACCGCCGTGGCCTTCTGCGTGATGGTGGGAGTCCCCCTGGGCATCCTCGCGGCACGCAGCGACCGCTTCGCCGGCCTGATCCGACCGGTACTGGACATCATGCAGACCATCCCCCCCTTCGTTTACCTGGTGCCCATCGTGATGCTGTTCGGCGTGGGTATCGTGCCCGGCGTCATCGCCACCATCATCTTCGCCCTGCCGCCGATGATTCGCCTGACCAACCTGGGCATCCGCCAGGTGCAGGGCGAGCTGATCGAGGCCGGCCTGGCGTTCGGGGCGAGCCGCCGCCAGCTGCTCTTCGAGATCCAGATCCCGCTTGCCCTGCGTACCATCATGGCCGGTCTCAACCAGACGCTGATGCTGTCGCTGTCGATGGTGGTGATCGCCGCGCTGATCGGTGCCGGCGGACTGGGACTCACGGTGTACACCGGGCTCGGTCGCCTGGACATCGGCCGGGCGTCCCTGGGCGGCATCGGTATCGTGCTGCTGGCGATCCTGATCGACCGCGTCACCCAGGCCCTGGGCGAGGGTGGCCGGGCCGATGCGGGAAGCAAGCGCTCCTTCAAGACATTGCTGTTCAAGGGACGCAGCAAGACCGACAGGGACGACGCTTCATGACCCGCCCTCCGGACATGGCCTGGGGGCTTACAGAGGAGGACATCCCATGCATCCTCGTCAAAACGCCACACATGCGTCGGGCTGGGCTGGGCTGCTCCTGGCCCTGACCATCACCTCGAGCCTCGCCACCGCCGACCAGCACCTGCCCGGCGAGGGCGTGAGCGTGACTCCGGCCCGGGCCACCTGGGACACCGGCTGGTTTCCGGCCGCCGTCTACAGCCAGCTCCTGGAGGCGCTGGGCTATGAGGTCGACCGGCCCACCACCCTCGACAATCCGCCCTTCTACCAGTCGGTGGCCCA
>JAWWBV010000278.1:0-4346 GCA_033720795.1 Halomonas sp.
GGTCGTTCGTTCCGGCGCTCAGGGCGCGATGCGCGCGCTGGCGTCGGTGAAGCCCATCAGCGAGATGTCCAGGTCCATGCGGTTGCCTCGCGGGCCGACCAGGCTCAGGGTCGCGCTGCTGCCGCCGCGCAGGTCGCTGAGCAGCGACGGCGGCACCGGCAGGTCGGCGCGGCAGCCCTGCTGCAGGCAGACCTGATAGGGGAACTGGGCCGGCTCACCGCCGCCCACGGCGAGCTGCAGGCCCGCGGCGAGACGCACGCCCAGCGGCAGCAGGAAGGTCATCGCCGGGCGACCCTCGAGCTCCGGCGGGTAGCCCAGGATCACCCGCATCAGCGGATCATTGCTGTTCGGGTTGGTGACCAGCTGGCTCATGGTGCAGGGGCCCTGCTGGCCCTCGGGCGGGCAGAGCACCTGCCAGTCGCGGAACTGCTCGGTCTGGACATTGGCCCCGGCGGCGCCCGGCGTCGCCTGCTGGGCGAAGGCCGTGGGCGCGATGGCCAGCAGCGCCAGCAGGGCGGTCAGGCACAGGCGTCTGGTCAGACGGTTCGACATCGGTGTTTCCTCCTTGGCCGTAGGGGCCATGAACGCTCATGGGGATCGCGGCACTCGGGTCTCGTCAGCGCGGGCGGTGGCCGCTCGCGGTCGCGGTGCGACCCGACACCAGGGCACAACCATGCCTGTTCGCCGGCGCGAGGTCGAGCCCGGCCCTCGGATGGCCTGCGGCCCTGCGCAAAGACGCGGACACTCCCCGGCAGGGCCGGGGAGGGCCAGGGTCAGCCTCGCGGCTCGGAGAGCAGTCCCTTGATGATGGCGTAGCAGGCCGCCAGCAGCACCAGCGTGAACGGCAGGCCGGTGGTGATCACCGCCGTCTGCAGCGCGGCCAGGCCGCCACCCAGCAGCAGGGCGATGGCGATCACGCCCTCGATGATGGCCCAGAACATGCGCTGGGGCTTGGGCGCGTCGACCTTGCCGCCGGCGGTGATGGAGTCGATCACCAGCGAGCCGGAGTCCGAGGAGGTGATGAAGAACACCATCACCAGCACGATGCCGACGAAGGAGGTGATGGCGGTCAGTGGCAGCTGGCCCAGCATCGCGAACAGCTGCAGCTCCAGCGCCGCCTCCTTCACGCCCTGGAAGTTGTCGGTGATCACCTGGTCGATGGCGGTGCCGCCGAAGGCGGTCATCCACAGCACCGAGACCAGCGACGGCACCAGCAGCACGGCGATCAGGAACTCACGCACCGAGCGGCCGCGGCTGACGCGGGCGATGAACATGCCGACGAACGGGGACCAGGAGATCCACCAGGCCCAGTAGAAGGCGGTCCAGCCCTGGCTGAAGTTGGCATCCTCACGCCCGAAGGGCATCGACAGCGCCGGCAGGTGGACCAGGTAGGCACCCAGGTTCTCGACGAAGCCGGTGGCGATGGCGAGCGTCGGGCCGACGGCGATCACGAACGCCAGCAGCAGGAAGGCCAGCACCATGTTGACCTGGGAGAGGCGCTGCACGCCCTTGTCGACGCCGGCCATGACGGAGAGCAGCGCCACCGCGCTGATCCCGATGATCAGCAGTACCATGGTGACGTTGTTGTTGGGGATGTCGAACAGGTAGCCGAGGCCCGCCGACGCCTGCGAGGCCCCCAGGCCGAGCGAGGTCGCCAGGCCGAACAGGGTCGCGAACACCGCCAGGATATCGATCACATGGCCCGGCCAGCCCCAGATCCGCTCCCCCAGGATCGGGTAGAAGATCGAGCGCATGGTCAGCGGCAGGCCCTTGTTGAAGGAGAACAGCGCCAGGGCCAGCGCCACCACCGCATAGATGCCCCAGGGGTGCAGGCCCCAGTGGAAGATGGTGGCCGCCATGGCCAGCGAGATCGCGCCGTCGGTGTCACCGGCAGCGGCGGCCAGCGGTGCCCAGTCGGTCCGGGCGCCGTTCTCCATGCTGGTGCCGCCCAGCGCGGTGCCGAAGTGGGTCAAGGGCTCCGAGACGCCATAGAACATCAGGCCGATGCCCATGCCGGCGGCGAACAGCATCGCGAACCAGCCCGTGTAGCTGAAGTCCGGCGTGGCGTGGGCCCCGCCGATTCGGATCTTGCCCAGGGGCGTGAAGATCAGCCCCACGGCGAGAATCACGAAGATATTGGCCGCCAGCAGGAAGAACCAGGACATGTTGCCGGTCAGGAAGGCGAAGACCGCATCGAAGATCGGCTCGACCTGATCCTGCAGGGCCAGGGTGATGAACACGAAGAACAGGATCGTCAGGGCGGAGATCGAGAACACCTTGCCGTGCAGGTCGACATCGAGGCCGAACCGGCTGGCGGTCACGTTGTCCTGGCCGATCACGTAGTCGGTATCGATCAGGTTCGCCGGGCCTTCCGGCTTGGGCACGCCGTCGGAGACAGGGGTACCCTTGTCTCTGGGCGTTTTGGAGGCGTCATTTTCCACAGGGGCATCTCCGGTGGGTGAACGAAAGGGGGACGTCGGATCTGTTCGCGGTCACGCTGGCGCAGCAGGTGTCGGCCTGATACCGATTGGCGGGAGCGGTCGCGGGGTCGGTGGAAGGCTGCAAGCGTACCGAGTCCACGCGGACCGTGAGGTGCTGGAACATCTTCGCGACTCCTTGAGGGCTGTCTCGAGGAGGGGGCTGGTGAAGGTGCTGCTGCGTCAAGCTCTGAGAGTCCGAGACAACGCCAGTCTGATGACTTGCCAAGATAATTGCCATTTTAGTCCTCAACGCTAGGCATCGGCGGACTCGTCGAGGGGATGCGGGGCGATCAAGCGGCACGCGAGGAAGGGCGGGCGTGATGGTGGCGCCACGCCGCTGGCATTGCCGGCGCCTCCATCTGCGGGCTGGGTCAGGCGGCGCCCAATCCGGTGCTGGGGCTGCTCAAGGACTTCCGCGGTGAGCTCACCGGCCAGCAGGTGATCGTCAAGGGGTAGAAGAGATGAGCATGATCGACCAGAGAGATGATCTTACCCAGCACTGGTGGACGACGCTCCGGGCGCGGACTTGGTGTTTCACGATGCCTTCCCGCGCCCGGAGGGGGGCGGGCGCGCGTCTCGCCGATCCGGCCCCGGCGGCCTCGGAGCCCGGTCTCATGTAAGGGGCTGGCCTGGTGACTCAGGTGCTCTGGCCGACCAGCAACTCGAAGCCCACGTCCTGCTGGCGTCGGGTGACCCGCTTGCCGTCCAGCCGTCGCAGGATCTGTTCGGCGGCCTGGCGTCCCATGGCCTCACGGGGGGACTGAATGGTGGTGAGGCGCGGGGTGACGTGCTGCCCCAGTGGCAGGCCATTGAAGCCGGCGATGGCGATATCCTCGGGCACCCGAAGGCCAAGGCGCTGCGCATGGAGTAGGGCGCCGGTCGCCAGGTCGTCGTTGGCGAAATGGATGGCCTGGGCGTCGGGAAAGTCCTCCAAGGCACGGTCGAGTCCGGCGGCCCCCGCTTGCAGGCTGCCTAGCCGGTCCAGCTCGATCAGGGGGGCAGCCAGGCCGGCCGCGTCCAGTGCCTGACGATGCCCCCAGAAGCGCATGTGGGCACGGTAGTCCCTGTCCATGCAGGCCCCCACGTAGATGATCGAGGAATAGCCCCGTTCCAGCAGGTGGCGGGCCATGCAGCGCCCGGCTTCTTCATGATCGAGCCCGACATTGAGGTCCAGTGCCTCCCCCAGCTCCATCACTTCCATGATCGGCTTGTCCCAGTTGCTCAGTAAGGCGCTGCAGCCTTCGCTGTGACGCAGCCCTGCCGTGACCAGCGCCGAGCAGGACCAACCGAGGAAGGTCCGGACCAGTTGGTGTTCCCGCTGCAGGTCGTAATCGGTGTTGCCCAGCAGGATCTGGTAGCCCCGGGCCTCGAAGGTGTCTTGAAGTCCCTTGATCACCTCGATGAAGACCGCGTTGGCCAGCGACGGCACGATCACCGCGATGAAGCGGGAACGGGCGGACGCCAGGCTGCCGGCGACGAGGTTGGGCACGTAGCCCACCCGGTCGACGGCCTCGAGGACCCGCTTGCGGGTTTCCTCGTTGACGCGCTCGGGCGCGTTCAGCGCGCGGGAAGCGGTGATGGAGGACACGCCGGCGGCGGCCGCAACCTCCTTGAGGGTCGGCTGGGCCGAACCGCGGCGGCGCCGTGTCCTGCTGGGATCCTGGTTAGACATTGGTCTCATCCTTGCACACTGGGCTTGCTGTGGGAAAGTCACTCGTCTAGAAATATGTTAGCGCTAACATGACAGCGCTACCATAACGAATCACACGACCATCGGGAGATCGAAAGGTGAGTGACACTTCCGCAAGCGCGCCTCGCATCGGGGTCATCGGCCTGGGCGCCATGGGCATGGGCACGGCCACCGCA